>NZ_JBSFJC010000253.1:0-5652 GCF_053597855.1 Kitasatospora sp. NPDC001225 | reverse complement strand
GGGTCGACGCCCGCGACGACCGTCAGGTGCTGGCTGGGCTCGGGGGGCAGCCGCCGGTGGTTGTCAGAGGCTGCTGGTGATCATGGTGGCGGTGTCCGGTTTCGGACGCCTTGCCGGACTGCGCACACATCTTCGAAAGAAGGCACCGCCCTACCGGTACGAGGCCCGGTATGGTCTGGGGTAACCGCGGACGCGGGGTATCGGAGTCCCCCTGCGCGAGGAGCCCCCAACGTGCTGATCACCCATGACACCGAGTGCGCGCTGAGCCTCCTCGTGGAGCTGCTCAACACCGCGCCCGAGGTGTGCGGCGCCGAGCGACTGCCGGACGTCGCCGCACTGGACGCCTTCGTGGTCCGCCAGGAGATCAGCGAGATCGACTCGCTGACCGAGGACGACCTGCGGCGGGTGCACGAGCTGCGCACCCGGCTGCGCGAGGTGTTCGCGACGGAGTCCACCGCGGAGGCCGCCGAGCTGGTCAACTCGATGGTCGCGGCCGCCGGGACGACGCCCCGGCTGACCAACCACGACGGCCACGACTGGCACATCCACTACTTCGCGCCGCACGCCGCGCTCGGCGACCACCTGGCGGCCGAGCTGGGCATGGCGCTGGCCTTCATCCTCATGGCGGGCGAGCGGGAGCGGCTGCGCCGCTGCGAGGCGCCGGACTGCGCGCGGGTCTTCGTGGACCTCTCCCGGAACCGCTCGCGGCGCTACTGCGACAGCCGTACCTGCGGCAACCGGCTGCACGTCGCCGCCTACCGGGCGCGGCAGCGGTCGGCGGAGGCCGTTCCCTCCGCCTGACCGCCCGGGTCCGCCCGGTCCGCCGGATCCACCCGTCCCGCTCAGATCCCGCGCTTGCGGAGGATCTCCTCGATGTCGGCGAAGTCGCCGAGGCCGTCCTCCCGCTTGCCCGCGGCCGGCTTCTTCGCGGCCTTGGGGGCCGGCGCCGCCACCGCCGGCCGGTCGGGCGCCGGGCCGGCCGCGGCCGGGCGCTCCGGGGTGCTCTCCACCGCCGTACCGCCCCGGCGGCCCACCCAGCGGGTGGTGACCAGCAGGACCGCGGAGACGCCGAGCAGGGCGATGCCGGTCCAGACCCGCGGGTCGAAGACCAGCCTGGTCGCCCAGTCGGCGAACTCCCGGGCGATCGTGCTCGCCAGCGGGAACAGGCCGGTGAGGTAGAGCCCGGCGGGCAGCAGGGCCACCGCGAACCAGCGGGTCGCCGACAGGAAGCGCCGCCGGTAGGCCCGCAGCCCCGCGAAGGCCACTCCGCCCGCCGTGAGGATGAAGCTGATCGCCGCGCTCAGCACGAAACCGCTCCTTCGTGTCCGGTCGTCCTGGTCATCGGTGCCTTCCTCTCGGTCCGCCCTCGGGCGCACCTCCGGCCGGAGCGGGCGCCCACTAGTGGAACACTGAGGGAATGATCGATGGTTCCCTCCCCCGCCTCGAGTTCTGGTGCGACCTCCAGTGCCCGGACTGCCACACCGCGCTGGACGACGTACGGGCGCTGCGCGCGCAGTACGGCGACGCGCTGCCGCTGGAGGTGCGGCACTTCCCGCTGGAGAAGCACAAGCACGCCTACGCCTCCGCGGAGGCGGCCGAGGAGGCGTTCGCGCAGGGGCTGGGCTGGCCCTTCGTGGAGGCCCTGCTGGCCCGCACCGCGGAGCTGGACGCGCGCGGGCAGCAGGTGCTGCTGGAGGTGGCCCGGGAGGTCGGGGCCGACGTCGAGGAGGTCGACACCGCGCTGGTCGACGGCCGGCACATGCTGACCGTCGACGCCGACCAGGCCGAGGGCAAGGCGATCGGGGTCACGGGCACGCCGACGTACGTGATCGGCGGGAAGCGCCTCGACGGCGGGCAGAGCCAGGACGGGCTGCGCGAGCGGATCGTGGCCGTCCTCGAGGCGGCGAAGTCCTCCTGACCGCACGCCCGGTCACAGCTGCTTGCCGTAGACGCGCTCGGTGACCCGGTAGCCGAGCGAGGTGTAGAGCCGGATGGCGACCTCGTTGCCGGCGAAGACGTTGAGGCCGAGGTGCCGCACCCCGGCGGCCAGGCACTCGCGTTCGGCGAGCAGCATCAGCGTGCGTCCGTGTCCCTGGCCCTGATGGGCCGGGGACACCTCGACCTTCATCACCCAGGCGAGCGGTTCGCCGTCCGGCTGGTCGCGCAGGCGCGGCTGCAGCCAGAGCAGGCCGTACGGGCCCTCCCCGCCGTCGGCGCCGTACAGGCGGCGCACGACCATGCCGGGGGCCTCCGGGTCCGGCGGGGGCGGGCTCTGCGGCCCGGCGGCCATGCGGGCGCGGGCCTGTTCCTCGGTGAGGCCGGAACCGACCATCATGCGGACGTAGTCGTCCGCGGACTCCTCGTACCAGGCCCGGAGTTCGGCCGGGTCGTCGAAGGGGCGCGCGCTCAGCCCGACGGGCAGCTCGGGGGCGTCGACCAGCGGCTTGGACATGGCCAGGGCCCGCTCCGTGTAGCCGAGGGTCGCGGCGAGCCCCCGGGCCGCCGCGGCCGACTCCGGGACGGCGACGTCGACCCGGGTGCAGCCCCAGGTGCGCAGCACCTCCTCGGCGGCCAGCCCGCCGAACGTGCCGCGGCCCCGGCCCCGGCCCTCGGTGACTTCCAACTCGGATATTCTCCCGAAGAGTTGACCGCCCTGCGGGTCGGCGGTGGTACGCACCGCGCCGACCGGGCGGCCGTTCGAGAGGATCAGCCAGCGTCTGGTGCGGCCGCCGGCCGCGGTGGGTGTCTCCGGGCCCTCGGGGCGCAGCGTGGTGGTCATGTGGTGGTCCCTTCCCGTTGCGGGGGAGGTTATCCACGCGGTCGGCCTGCTCCCCGGCCGGGGATCACGGGTCGAGGTCGTCGCCGCTGCGCTCGGCGAAGACGGCCATGGCCTTGGCGGTGACGGGGCCGATGCCGGGCAGTTCGCGGTCGTCGACCCGGGTGACGGCCTGGACGTCGCGGGTGGTGGAGGTCAGGAAGACCTCCTCGGCGTCCTGGAGGGCGGTGAGCGGGAGGTCGGCCTCCTCGGCGCCGCACCAGTCGATGACGAGCCGCCGGGTGATGCCGGCCAGGCAGCCGGAGGCGAGGGCGGGGGTGAGCAGGCGGCCGCCGAGGACCACGAAGACGTTGGAGCCGGTGCCCTCGCAGAGCAGGCCGGCGGTGTTGGCGAACAGGGCCTCGGAGGCGCCGGCGCGGTGGGCGGCGGCCAGGGCGACGACGTTCTCGGCGTACGAGGTGGTCTTGAGGCCGGCGACGGCGCTGTGCTCGTTGCGGCGCCAGGGGACGACGGCGACGGCGGTCTCGTCGGGGCGGTGGCCGATCGCGCTGAGGGCGACGACCAGGGTGGGGCCGGTGGTGCCGCGCTCGGAGCTGAGCGGGCCGTTGCCGCCGGTGTAGGTGATGCGCAGCCGGCCGAGCGGTGCGGGGTTGGCGGCGAGGACCTGGGCGCAGGCCTCGCGGACCAGGTCGTGGTCGGGGTCGGCCAGGCCGAGGCCGCGGGCGGAGCGGGTGAGCCGGTCGAGGTGGCGGGTGACCGCGAAGGCCCGGCCGTCGACCGTCTTCAGGGTCTCGAAGACGCCGTCGCCGGTGGTGAGGCCGTGGTCGAGGACCGAGACGGTCGCGTCGGCGGAGTCGACGAGGGCCCCGTTGACCCAGCTCGTGGTGCGGTTGTGCATCGGGTGCTGCTCCTAGGCGGTGGGGGCTCAGGCCCCGGTCGGGTCGGATCCGCTGCCGGACTCGCCACCGGGTTCGCCGCCCGACGCTATCGCGACCAGGCGGGCGGCCTTCAGTTCGGTTTCGGCCCATTCGCGTTCGGGGTCGGAGCCCCAGGTGATGCCGGCGCCGGTGCCGAAGCGCAGGACGGGTGCGGCGGGGTCGGTCCGGTCGATCCAGAAGGTGCGGATGCCGACGGCGAGTTCGGCCTCGCCGCGGTCGGCGTCGACCCAGCCGACGGCGCCGCAGTACGGGCCGCGGGGGGCGGTCTCCAGGGCGTCGATGATCCGCAGGGCGCTGGACTTGGGGGCGCCGGTGACGGAGCCGGGCGGGAAGGTGGCGGCGAGGAGTTCGGGCCAGCCGGCGCCCTCGCGCAGGGTGCCCTCGACGGTGGAGACGAGGTGGACCAGGCCGGGGTGCTTCTCGACGGCGCAGAGGTCGGGGACGGTGACGGTGCCGGTCCCGCAGACCCGGCCGAGGTCGTTGCGGACCAGGTCGACGATCATCACGTTCTCGGCGTGGTCCTTGTCGAGAAGGTCGTCCTCGGTGCGGCCGGTGCCCTTGATCGGGCCGGAGGAGACGGTGCGGCCGGTGCGGCGCAGGTAGAGCTCGGGCGAGGCGGTGGCGATCTCGACGCCGTGGTCGGGCAGGCGGATGGTGCCGGCGTAGGGGGCGGGGTTGCCGTGGGCGAGGAGGCCGGTGAGGGCGTCGACGTCGCTGCGGTCCGGGTCGGGCAGTGGCGCGGAGAGCACCCGGCAGAGGTTGGCCTGGTAGACCTCGCCGGCGGCTATGTGCTCGCGGATGCGGCGGACGCCCGCGGTGTAGGCGGCGCGGTCGAGGGAGCTGTGCCAGCCGCCGGCCTCCGGTCCGCGCCAGCCGGCGCCGGAGGGCGGGGCGGGGGCGGGGCGGACCTCGTCGAAGCGGGCGCAGGTGAGGCGGCCCTCGAAGTCGTAGGCGACGGCCCAGTAGCCGGCGGAGTCCAGGGCGGCCGGGTCCGAGGTGACGTCGCGCAGTCCGGTGGCGAGGCGGCCGCCGAAGCGGGCGAGCGGGGTGCGGGGGGCGGGGTGGCCGGACACGGTTCTCCTGCGCGGTGGTGCTGGGGGGCGGTGCCTGAAGTGTAGGTCGGGGGGCGTGGGCCCGGCCCGGCTCGCGCCCCCGCGTACGAGCAGTCGCGTGCGTCGTGCGGGTGTGCGCCGGGTGGCCTGCGGATGATCGTCCGGGAGCGGCGCAGGTGGTGGCCGGTGGTCGGCCGGGAGGGCTGACGGGACGGCACTCGCCGGTCATCCCCTCGCATGCTGCGGGAACGGATTTTTAGCTGGCCCGGGAATCCGCTAGAGTTCAACACGTCGCCAGGGAGCGCAGCCGAAGAAAAGCGGTGAAGCCCCCCGGGAGACAGGCGGACGTGGCTCAGTTGGTAGAGCATCACCTTGCCAAGGTGAGGGTCGCGAGTTCGAATCTCGTCGTCCGCTCGATGGAGAACAGTGTAAGATCGTTCTTCATGTGTTGCCTGGTGGAGTGGCCGAGAGGCGAGGCAACGGCCTGCAAAGCCGTGTACACGGGTTCAAATCCCGTCTCCACCTCCAAGAGGTCCTCCCGGTTCTTCCGGGAGGCCTCCCCGCGCGATTAGCTCAGCGGGAGAGCACTACCTTGACACGGTAGGGGTCACTGGTTCAATCCCAGTATCGCGCACGTCAGGCCCCTCGGGGCTTGCTGCAGGACCGCCACATCAGGCGCGATTAGCTCAGCGGGAGAGCACTACCTTGACACGGTAGGGGTCACTGGTTCAATCCCAGTATCGCGCACAGTAACGGGCCTTCCGGGGCCTGCTGCAACACCGCCGCACCAGGCGCGATTAGCTCAGCGGGAGAGCACTACCTTGACACGGTAGGGGTCACTGGTTCAATCCCAGTATCGCGCACGTCAGGCCCCTCGGGGCTTGCT
>NZ_JBSFJC010000252.1:0-5685 GCF_053597855.1 Kitasatospora sp. NPDC001225 | reverse complement strand
GGTGTGGCGCGCCGCCACGGTACCCCCGGAAGAGGGCGGCCCGGTCGGCGGCGGCCCGCCGCCGTCACGCGCCGATCAGGGCCCGCGGGTCGAAGCCTTCGTCGTCCCAGCCGTAGGTGGAGAAGCCTCTCCCGCCGGAGAGGTGGTGGGTGAGGGCGGCGTGGGCGGTCGGGAACATCGGCAGCGGGAGCCCGTCGGCCGGGGACCAGACCGCGTCGAGGTGCTTGTCCGGCTCGGTGTTCGTCAGCTCGCCGCGCCACGCGGTGGCGAGGAACACCGACAGCAGGAACGGGTGCTCGCCGTCCCAGCCCGTGCGGACCTGGACGGTGTGCACGAGCCGCAGGTCCGCCGGCTCGACGAGCAGCCCGGTCTCCTCCCGCAGCTCGCGCGCGGCGGCCTCGTCGAGGCGCTCACCGACCTCGACCTTGCCGCCGGGGATCGTCCACGCCGACGCCGTGATCCAGCTGTTCGCGGCGTAGTGCAGGGTCGCGACCAGGTTCCGGTCGCGGTCGTGGGCGATCACGGCCACGGCCTGGAGAAGGCTCTCCACGGTGCTGCCTCCGGGGTGGGTGAGCGGACGGTGGTCGGGGCTTGAGGAACATCCATGCCAGTGCCGGCCCTGTCCGAGCCACCGACACGGCGTCAAGCATCATCGCGCCGCCACGGCGCCACCTTCAACGGTTGGACTGTCCGTCATCCGCTTCGAGCTCGGTCGCCGGCGCCTGGTGGGTGGTCGTCCACGACGCCAGGAGCGCCAGATTGTCAGCGGTCGGTGTGCCCGCGGGTGCCGTGTAGACGTTGAGAAGCAGGCCGGGTTCGGCGGGCAGTTCCAGGGACTCGACGTCCAGGTCGAGCCGGCCCACGATCGGATGGCGAACCCGCTTGCGGCCGGACCGGTGCAGTCGCACGTCCTGGGATGCCCACCGCTGCCGAAACAGCTCACTGCGCGTCGACAGTTCGCCGACCAGGGCGATCAGCTCCTCGTCGTGCGGATCGCGGCCGGCTTCCATGCGTAGCTTCGCGGCCACGTCACCGGCGATCTGGTCGTAGTCGACGAAGAAGTCCCTGGCCGCCTCGGGGTTCAGATAGACGAACCTCGCCGTGTTCGCGGGCCGTCGCGGGTCGGCCAGCACCGGTGAGAACAGCGCGCGAGCGAGGTTGTTCGTGGCGAGCACGTCATAACGGCCGGTACTGACCCAGGCCGGTGCGTCGGAGACCGCGTCGAGCACCTGCTGCAGCGTCGAGCGCACCGTCACGGCGGGCCTACGCCGGCGTGGGCCGCCGGGCGCCCTGGACTGGCGTGCGAGGTGGAACAGGTGGTGGCGCTCGGCCTCGTCGAGTCGCAGGGCGGAGGCCAGCGCGTCCAGCACGCCATCGGAGGCACCGGCGAGGCTGCCGCGCTCCATGCGCACGTAGTAGTCGACCGACACCCCCGCCAGTAGCGCCACCTCCTCGCGGCGCAGACCTTTGACCCGACGGTTGCCGCCGTAAGCGGGCAGGCCCGCCTGCGCGGGTGCGATGCGGGCGCGACGCGAGCTGAGGAACTCCCGGATCTCGGTGCGTGGATCCATCGTGGCCATCTCCTCACCGTAAGTCCGTCCCGCAGTCTAGGGGGTACCCGAAGCGGTCGTCGCGATGCCGCCGTCCACCGGGATCACGGCGCCCGTGAGGTAGGAGCCGGCCCGGCCGGCGAGGAACACGGCGATACCCGCCATGTCGTCGTCGCGGCCGATTCGGCGCAGAGGGGCCGCCGCCGCGATCGTGTCGCCGATGGCATCGAGTGCGGACGCCGTCATCCGCGACGGGAACACTCCCGGTGCTACCGCGTTCACCGTGACGTGCTGGGGGCCCAGCTCCCTGGCAAGCACTCTGGTGAGTTGATGGAGTGCCGCCTTGCTGCTGGCGTACGAGTAGTTGGGCGACTCGGCGACGTGGATGGCGGCGATACTGCCGATGTTGATGATCCGCGCGGGATCATCGGCGGTGCCCGCCCCGCGAAGTGCGGGGAGCAGCGCCTGCACCAGCCAGAACGGCGACTTGAGGTTGAGGTCGATCACCGCGTCCCAGGCCTCGTCCGGGAACGTCGCCAGCGGCTCGCGCCACATCGCTCCCGCGTTGTTGACGAGGATGTCCAGGCGTTCCGAGTCGCCCTTGACGAGATCGGCGAGGCGCTGACACTCGTCGTGCCTGGACAGGTCGGCGGGGATTGCCTGAACGTCGCCGAATTCGGACAGTAGACGCTGTGCCTCCGCGCACCTGTCCGCGTCGCGTGAGCTGATGACGACGCGGGCGCCCGCCTGGAGAAGGCCGCGCGCCATCATCATCCCGATGCCACTGGTGCCGCCAGTGACAAGGGCGTACTTCCCACTCAGATCGAAAAGCCCTGTGTGAGTGGTGAACTGGTTGTCCGCCATTGGTCTCCGTCCCCTTCTGTCGTGGACGAACGCGCCGACATGGTCGCGGATACGGGGCAGCTGAATCGACCTGATGGAGGTAGAGCCGCAGTGCGTGTCCATGGAGTGTTGTCGGCGCGTTCGACTCAACCAGGTTGGCAGGCGTTTCGAACGTCTGGGAGACCCTGGTGATCCAGGTACTGCGAGAGCCCCCGATGCTCGGCGACGGCCGGGCCCGCCGGTCAGTCGATGCCTTCGATGATGCGGAAGTCGCGCTCGACGCTGCCGGAGAGGGCCACCAGCGCCTCCTGGTACGCCTCGCTCTCGTAGGCCGCGACGGCCAGTTCGAAGCTGTCGAACTCGATCAGAACGACGCGTTGCGTGATTCCGGCCTCGTGGGCGACGACCCGGCCGTCAAGGGACAGGAGGCGCCCGCCCCCGGCCCGGACTGCCGGACCGGCCAGCTCCGCGTAAGCGGTCAGCCTCTCGGGGTCGGAAACGGCGGGGTAGGCGCTGACCCAGTAGCCCTTGGCCATGGAAACCTCCTGTGTTCGGCCGGGCACGTCCGACGTCGGACCGACAATCGGATCGATCGATCCCGGCATCCGCAGGCTAGGGCTTGACGGGCGGTCGAGGGAAAGACCTGTTCGGACTAGGCTCAGAACGGATCGTTATCAATCGGCGGGGAGGGCGCATGGCGCCGGACACGGTGAGCCTGCGGTACTTCCTGGTGCTGGCACAGGAGTTGAACTTCACCCGCGCGGCCGCACGGATCGGTATCGCACAGCCCGCACTCAGCGCCCGGATGCGTCGGTTGGAGGCGGAACTCGGGACGGCCCTGCTGGTCCGCACCACGCGCAGCGTCGAACTGACCACGGCCGGTGCGGCTTTGGCGGAGTCCGCTCCGCCCGCGCTGGCGGCGCTGGACCGGGCGTGGGACACCGCCCGGAGCGCGGCGGCCGGCGCACTGGGCACGCTGCGCATCGGATACAGCCTCAGCGCCGGGGCCGAGACGGCACCGGCCCTGGTGGACAGGCTGATTCGCGACAACAGCGGACTCGAGGTCGGCGCGGTCCCGATGGCGACACCGGAGATCTCCCCGGCGGTCGCCGACGGCCGCATCGATGCCGGGATCACTCGCGGTGAACAACCGGGCGATGGCGTGCGCCGGTTCCTGCTGCGGCGTTCGCGGATCGGGGTCCAGCTGGCGCAGCACCATCCGCTGGCCGAACGCGCGGAGATCGAGATCGCCGACGCGGCCGCGTACCCGCTGCGACTCCCGGACCGCGCGGCCAACCCCGTGGTCCACGATCAGCTGTCCGCGCTGTTCCGGGACACCCGACCGCACCCCCGGTTCCACACGCCCGCTGTCGCTTTCGACCTGTCCCAGCGCGACCTGCGGGACGGGGTCACCCTCGCCCCGGCCGGAGAGGCCGCGGCCACGGTGCAACCGGCCGGTCTCACCTGGCGACCGCTGAGGGGTGCGCCCGGCCTGACGCTCCACCTGGTCCTCCCACGCGAGCAGTCGCCCCTGCACCGCCGCATCCGCGCCGTCGCCAAGGCCCTGGCACGCGAACTGCACTGGCTGCCGGACTGACGCGCGGGAGGTCGAGCGAGACGGACCTCCGCGGCTGGTCGATGCGAGGGGGTTCGGTGGTGCCGGCGTCACACCGGCCAGCCGTGGGCGGAGAGCCGGTTGCCGTGGGCGATCTGGCGGAGGGCGTGTGCGGTGTAGGGGACGGTGTCGGCCGGCAGGCCGTCGAGCGGCCACCAGCGCAGTTCCGCGCACTTGTGCGGCTCCGCGTTGCGCACCTGACCGGTGTGGCGGGCCGGGCGGAAGAACAGCTGGAGGCGGCTGTGGTCGGTGTCGAGGTGGTGCAGGGTGTGGACGAGTTCGAGGTCCTCCTCGGCGATGGTGATGCCGAGTTCCTCCTCGGCCTCGCGCGTCATGGCGCGGGTGACCGGCTCGCCCCGCTCCATGTGCCCGGCCGGGAGGTGCCACAGCCCGTTGGCGTAGCTGGTGTTGCGGCGCCGTCCGAGCAGCACCGTGCCGCCGTCGAACAGGACGAGGTGGACCCCGACGACCAGCGCGAGCGGGTCCGTACCCGGTGCTCCGGCGGCCGTGTCCGCGAGGTGGCCGGTGTGGCCGGTGGGGTCGGTGCGGTTCATGCGGTGCTCCCGGTGGACTGGTCGGCTGCGGCGGCGAGCAGGGGCAGGTAGTGGTGCAGGTAGGGCGGGACCTTGAGGTCCGGCACCTCGTCGAGGGGGACCATGCGGACGGCCAGGCCCTCGTCCCCGAGCCGCAGGTCGCTGTCGGGGCCCTCCCAGACGGCGTGCAGGACGCGGGTGAGCGGGAGGCCGTGGTCGTGGTGCGGGTCGGGGAGGGGCCGCAGGCCGGTGATCTCGAGGCCGGCCTCCTCGCGGACCTCGCGCACCGCGGTCTCCCGGGCGCTCTCGTCGGCCTCCCGCCAGCCGCCGATCGGAGTCCAGTAGCCGGGCCAGGCCATGCCCGGCTTGTCTTCGCGCAGGTTCATCAGCAGTCGACCGGCGCGGTCGGTGACGAAGACCAGGACGCCCTCGAAGTCGTCGTCGGTCGGCGTGGGGCGCTCCAGGTAGAGCGGGACACCGGAGCGGTGGGCGCGCAGCACCTGCCGGAGCCGCTGGTACCGGGCGGGGGTCATACGGGCGTGCCAGTCGTGGGCCGTCTCGAACCGCCACTCGGTGTGCTCGGCCGGATCGAGGCGGATCCGGGCCTGCTGCTCGCGGGTCAGGACGCCGCCGTCGAAGACGAAGCCGCAGGCGGGGACGGGCTGCTCGGCGCCGGCCTGTTCGTGGATGACGGCGACCAGGCGCCTGCGGGCGACGGCTTCGGGATTCTCCGCGGCGAGGTCGAGGCCCAACTCCTCCCGGGCCTCGCGCAGGGCGGTGCTGAAGGGGGTCTCGCCGTGCTCGACGTTGCCGCCGGGGAAGTTCCACACGCCGGGGTCGACGGCGGAGCGCATCCCGAGGACGCGGCCCCGCGGGTCGGTGACCAGGAAGCAGCCGTAGGCGCTGGGTCGGGCGACGGTGGTGAGGTAGCCGCCGGCCGGCCGCCAACCGGGTACGGCCAGACGGCCGGTGAGCCACTCGATCACCGCGCGCTGCCCTTCGCCGGTCGGCGGCAGCCGCTCGGCGTCGGCCCACTGGTGGCCGTCATGGTCGGGCGAGAGGACGACCGGGGTGCCGTCCGGCACGACGGCGGTGAAGACGAACTGGCGTACGCGCAGGCCCCGTTGGCTGCTGAAGTCCAGGT
>NZ_JBSFJC010000251.1:0-5694 GCF_053597855.1 Kitasatospora sp. NPDC001225 | reverse complement strand
GTCGACGTGACCGCGCAGGCCCCGCTCGGCCGCCCGCTCCCGCCGCTCGGCACCGACCCGAACGGCCCCTACCCGCCCGCCTGCCCCGGCCCCGGCCGCCGAACCCCCGGCCGCCCCCGACCCCGCAGCGCAGGTCCCCGGTGCGCAGCCCCCCGCAGCCCCGGCCGACCCGGTGGCCGTCCAGCCCGCCAAGCCGGTCGCGCCCCGCCCCGTCAGCCGGGCGACCGAGGCCGTCGAGACCCAGGACGGCCCGCCCTGCCCCAGCTGCGGCACGCCCAACCTGCCCGGGCGGAAGTTCTGCCGCCGCTGCGCCGCACCGCTGACCCCCACCGAAGCCGTCGCCGAACTGCCCTGGTGGCGCACCCGCTGGCCGTTCCGGCGCCGGGTGCAGATCGGCGGCTCGGGCAACGCGCTGCGCCGCACCATCGCCCTGCTCGCGCTCGTCGCGGTGGTCGTGGCCGGGGTCCTGCTCTTCCCGGCCGGTCAGCGGGTCTTCCAGGACGTCCTGGACAAGGTCCGCGGCACCGCGCCGATCGCCCCCGCCACCACCTCGGCGAGCGCCGCCGTCGAGGGCCACCCGGCCACCCTGGCCGACGACGGCCTCAGCAACACCTACTGGGGCGCGCCCGCGATCGGGGACTCCGTCACCTTCTCCTTCCGCGGCCCGTTCCGGCTGGTGGACCTGATCGTCCACACCGGGGCCTCCCCGGATCCCCAGCAGTTCCAGCAGCAGGCCCGCCCCGTCGTCCTCACCCTGGAGGTCACCGGGAAGGACGGCGAGGTCCACACCCAGCAGGTCCCGCTCAACGACCAGCCGGGCCCGCAGACCGTCCAGACCGGGATCAGCGACGTCACCCAGGTGAAGCTCACCGTCCGGGAGGCCGCCGGGACCGGCGCCGGCCGCGCCATCGCGCTCGCGGAGGTGGAGTTCTTCAAACGCACCTGACCGCGTCGCCCGCCACCGGAGGGAACCCATGGTCTACCGGATCCACTTCACCTCCCAGGACCTGGCCAGGACCCGGCCGGCGGGTCCGATGCCGTTCGCCGAACTCCTGGCCGCGGCGCGGGCCCTGCAGGACCGGAGCCGCGCGGCGCGGCTGGACCCGTGGCGGCGGAGCGTCCTGGGGCGGCTGCCCGAGCGGGCCCGGATGGCGCTTTCCCTGGCACCGGCGGACGGCTGGGGGCCGACCTTCCTGATGCCCGCGATGGCAGGCCGGCCGGAGGAGCTGCTGGAGCGGGTACGGGCGACCCCGGGCCGGCTCGTCGCGGCGGAGCTGGCCGCGATCGCCGAGCACCAGCCCGTCCCCGGGTGGGCCCGCCGCCTGGCCGAGGACGGCGCGCTGCGTGAGGAACTCGCCCAGAGCCTCGGCCTCCTCTACGAGCACCTGGTCGGCCGCTACTGGTCGCGGATCACCGACTGCTACGCCGCGGACCGGGCGGTGCGGATGCGCCAGTTCCTCGGCGGGGGCGTCGAGCTGCTGCTCGCCGGCGCCAGCCCCCGGTGGATGCGCTGGAAGCCGCCGGTGCTGGAGGTCCGCAGCAGGGTCGACCACGACCTGCGGCTCCAGGGGCAGGGCGTCCTGCTGGCCCCCTCGGTGTTCGCCAAGCGGGCCATGGTCAGCGACGACTCCCACGGCCTGCCCCAGCCCGCGGTCACCTTCCCGATCGACGACGGCCGCCCCGCGGGCTGGCCGGACCTGCTCGGCCCCGACCCGGCCCCGGCGGGGTCGGGGCCCACCGTGACCGCCCTGCTCGGGCGCACCCGGGCCGCCGTGCTGCGGGTGATCGCCGACCACCCGGGCTGCTCGACGAAGGAACTCGCCGCCCTCGCCGGGATCACCCCCTCCAGCGCCAGCGAACACGCCACCGTGCTGCGCGAGGCCAGGCTGATCGGCACCTCCCGGTACCGCAACACCGCGCTGCACAGCCCGACCGCGCTCGGCCTCGGACTGCTCGGCGACGCGCCCGACGTGCCCGGTTCGTACGGGAGTTGAGCGGTGCGTCCGTGATTCGGGCCAGGCCGAAACACGTCGAGCGGCGGTGCCCCGGACTCCGAGACTGAGGTGCGGGCGCCGGACCCGGCCGCCCGCACACGACGTCACTGCTCCCAGGAGGTCCCCCATGCGCTTCGTCCACAAGGCCGGCATCGTCCTCGCGGCCGGATTCGCCGCCGCCACCACGCTCCTCGCCCCCGTGGCGAACGCCCAGCCGGCCATCTCGGCGGCCCCGTCCGACTGCCCCAAGGGCTACATCTGCGGCTACAAGTACAGCAACTACCAGCACCTCATGTTCCGCTTCAGCGACTGCGGCATCCTCCAGGAGATCCCCGACGGCCTGAACAGCGGCGGGTCCTGGTACAACAACCAGTCCACCGGCCTCAAGGCGAAGATGTACGGCAAGTCCAAGAACCTCGTCTACACCACGCCCGGCGCCCCCTACGGCGACCCCAACGCAGACTGGGGCCCGGTCTGGTACGTCAAGGCCTGCTGACCCCGCCCCACGGGCCTGCCGCCGGGTGCGCCGTCCGCGCCCGGCGGCGGGCCGGGCTTCCAAGGAGTTCCTCATCTGCGCCGCGTACGGTCACGCGTCATGGCGGAACTGCGGGTGGTGGCGGGCATACGGAAGCTGGGACACGGGACGCGGCTGGTCGCGGTCAGCGTGGTCGCCGGGGTGGTGGCGGCGGGGATGGTGCTGCCCGCGGTGGCGGCGGTCGGGCTCGGCGCGCAGTCGGCGGCGGACGACTTCCAGAGCCTGCCCGACGACTTCAAGACCCCTCCGCTGTCCCAGGCCACGACGATCCTCGACGCCCAGGGCGGCACGATCGCCACCGTGTACGACCGGGACCGCACGGTCGTCCCGGCGGACCGGATCTCCCCGCTGGTGAAGACCGCGCTGGTGGACACCGAGGACAACCGCTTCTACGAGCACGGCGCGATCGACCTCAAGGGCGTGCTGCGCGCCCTGGACAAGAACGCCTCCTCGGGCACCACCGCCCAGGGCGCCTCCACCCTCACCCAGCAGTACGTGAAGAACGTCTTCGTCGAGGAGGCGGGCGACGACCCGCAGAAGGTCGCCGAGGCGCAGCGGCAGACCGTGGGCCGCAAGATCCAGGAGCTGAAGTACGCGATCAAGGTCGAGGAGACCCTGAGCAAGGACCAGATCCTCACCAACTACCTGAACATCACCTTCTTCGGCGAGCAGGCCTACGGCATCGAGGCGGCCTCCCAGCGCTACTTCGGCGTGCACGCCGCGGACCTCACCCTGCCGCAGGCCGCGCTACTGGCGGGCCTGGTGCAGTCGCCGACCGGCTACGACCCGACGGTCAACCCGACGGCGGCGAAGGAGCGGCGCGACACCGTGCTGCGCAAGATGGCCGGGTACGGGCACATCACCCAGGAGGAGGCCCGGCAGGCGATCGCCGCCCCGCTCGGGCTGAACGTCCAGGCGCCGCAGCAGGGGTGCATCCTGGCCAAGCAGGGCGAGGGCTTCTTCTGCGACTACGTGCGCGAGACGGTGCTCACCGACCCGGCCTTCGGCGCGTCGGCCGCCGTGCGGCAGGCGGTCTGGAAGCGCGGCGGCCTGCAGATCCGCACCACGCTCGACCCGAAGGCCCAGGCGGCGCTCCAGGCCTCGGTCACCGGCCACGTCGACGCGGGCGACCAGGCGGCGAGCGCGATGAGCATCGTCCAGCCGGGCACCGGGAAGATCCTGGCGATGGGCCAGAGCCGCCCGTACGGCGTCGACGGCAAGCAGCACCAGACCCAGATCAACTACAACGCCGGCAAGGCCATGGGCGGCGGGCTCGGCTTCCCGACCGGCTCGACCTTCAAGCCGGTCGTCGCGGCGGCGGCCCTGGAGAGCGGCATCCCGGCCGACCAGGCCTACACCACGGACTACAGCATCCCGTGGCCGGCCATGACGGACTGCTCGGGCGGGAGGTTCCCGTCCTCCGGGCAGGTGCACAACGACAGCCAGAGCCTCACCGGCCGGTTCGACATGAAGTCGGCCATGGCGCAGTCCGTCAACACCTACTTCGCGAAGCTGGAGGCCGACACCGGCCTGTGTAACGTCGCGCGGATGACGAACAAGCTGGGCATCACCCAGCAGGCGGGCGGCGAGAAGCTCCAGGTGGTCCCGTCGATGACGCTCGGCAGCAACGACCTGACCCCGCTGACGATGGCGGCCGTCTACGCGGCCTTCGCCGCCCACGGCACCTACTGCGCGCCGACCGCCATCGCCTCGGTGGCCGGCCCCGACGGCAAGCCGCTCGCGGTGCCGCAGGCGAACTGCTCGGCGGTGATGTCGGCCGGCACCGCCGACACGGTCAGCGCGATGCTCAAGGGCGTGGTCGAGGACGGCACCGGGCAGACGGCCGGCCTCACCGGCCGGGACAGCGCGGGCAAGACCGGCACCACCAACGACAGCCGCCAGGTGTGGTTCGTCGGCTACACCCCGGAGATGGCGGGCGCGACCGTGGTCAGCGACACCGACAACCCCAAGCCGCTGGACGGCCAGCGGATCGGCGGCCAGGTGGTCGGCCAGGCCTTCGGCGGCACCCTGGCCGGCCCGATCTGGCGCGACGCCATGGACGGCGCGTTGGCGGGCACCCCGGCCGGCACCTTCACCACGGTGCAGCTGCCCTGAGCCGCAGGTGACCAAGGGCAGCCGGTGTCCCGTGGCACCGGCTCGGGGCGTCTGGTGACTCAGCGGTAGAGCGCCACCCGGGGCTCGACCGTGCCCTGGAGCGGTGCCTTCCCGACCACGGTGACCCGGTAGTGCGCGGTGAGGGTCTGGTGGCCGTGCAGGACGGTCTTGGCCGGGACGAGCCGGGTGTACAGCGTGCCGGTCTGGCTGCCGAGCGGAATGGCGCGCCAGTGGCCGTCGGGGGAGAGCACCTCGATCCGGATGCCCGCCGGGTTGAGGAAGGGCCCGTTGTCCGGCGACTCGACGAGGATCTGCGGGGCCACCGTCCGGTCGGCCGAGGAGTCGTTGCGGTACGTGACGGTGATCGGCCGGGTCGCGTGGTCGCGCGGCAGCGCGGTCTCGGGGAGCTCCACGAAGGACACCGGCGGGGCGGCGGTCGCGGTCCGGGCACCGGTCGCGGCCTGGGCCGGGGCGACGAGCGCGGCGGTCGGCAGGGCGGCGAGGGCCGCGGCCAGGGCCAGGCTCCGACGGGGGATCTTCAGGGTGCGCATGGCGCCTCCTTCGGCCGGCCGCCGGGTCACCGGTGGCGCCGCGTGGTTCGGGCAGGTCCGTACGGCACCACCCTGCCCCCTCACTCGGAAAGCCGCACGCGGTGGAGCGGTGGCGGGCCGGGCGGGGTGTCGCGAGCGGTGCTCCGACTGGGCCGAACGTGCGACCGCCGGACCCACCACGCCGCCGCACCGCCGCTGCCGTGACCGGGCCCCGTACCTTGGGCGCAACCTCCGCCGGGCGGCTGCGCGCCGGGGCGGGGCGCCCGAACAGCGGGGGACGTCGCGAGAACGGGAGGGACGGCTTGCGGGCGCGTTCCGTCGAGGAGCCGGGGCCGCGGCTGCCGGTGCTGATCAGGTACGGCCACTGGTCCTGGCTGGTGCCGCTGGCGGTGCTGGCGGCGGTGGTGGGCGTGGACGCGGCCACCCCCGTCACGTTCGCGTCCGTCAGCTGGCTGGCGATGGTCCCGGTGGTGGCCGCCGGGCTCTGCGGGCCGGCGGC
>NZ_JBSFJC010000250.1:0-5759 GCF_053597855.1 Kitasatospora sp. NPDC001225 | reverse complement strand
GTTCCGCCCCGGGCCGCCGCCCGGGGCGGAACGCCGCATCAGCCCAGCAGCGCGGGCAGTTCGGCGATCGAGCCGAGGACGTGGGTGGCGCCGTCGGCCCGCAGCCGGGCCTCGTCGTGGGCGCCGGTGAGGACGCCCGCGACGACCGGGGCGCCGGCCCGGGTGCCGGTCAGCATGTCGTAGCCGGTGTCGCCGGCGACGGCGATCTGGCGGACCGAGTCGGTGCCGGTGCGCAGCAGGGCGGTGAGCGCGAGGTCGGGGTACGGGCGGCCGCGGCCGGCCTCGGCGGGGCAGAGGGTCAGGTCGGCGACGGACCGCCAGCCGAGGGCGTCCAGGATGCGGTCCTGGGTGGCCCGGGAGAAGCCGGTGGTGAGGACCACCTTGCGGCCCTGGCCGCGCAGTTCGGCGATGGCCTCGGCGGCGCCGGGCAGGGCGGCGCAGTGCCCGGCGTCGACCAGGTCGTGGTAGGCGGCCTCGAAGGCGGTGTTGGCCCGCTGGGCCTTCTCCTCCGCGCCGAACAGGTGCCGGAAGACGGAGATCTTGGACTCGCCCATGGTGGCCCGGACGTGGGCCAGCATCGGGTCGAACTCCGGGCTGCCGGCCTCGACGCCGAGCGCCGCGGCGGCCGCGGTGAAGGCCTGCTCGACGAGGCCGTCGTCGGCCACGGTGGTGCCGGCCATGTCGAGCACGACCAGGCGGATGTCGGCGGTCACAGCGGCATTGGTCACAGCGGTATCGGTCACAGCGGTGTTGCTCACAGCGGCGCTCCTTACAGGTTGGCGAGGTCGGCGGTGGTCTCGGCGATGGCGGGCGAGCAGGTCATGCCGCGGCCGCCGGGGCCGGTGACCAGCCAGACGCCGTCGCGCACGCGCTCGCGGTGGACGACCCGGGTGGTGTCGACGCACTGCGCGTACACCCCGGCCCAGCGGCGGCGGATCCTCGGCATCGGGCGGCCGAGCAGGTCCTCGACGACGCCGACCAGGTGGTCGTACGGGTCCTCGACGACGTCGAAGCCGAACGGCTGGTCGTACTCGTGGGTGTCGCCGATGGTCAGGCCGCCGTCGCGGCGCTGGACCATCAGCAGCTGCATCCGGTGCTCGGCGGCGACGGGCGGCTGCGGCTGGGTCTCGCGCAGCCGGTCCAGGGCGGTGCCGGCGAAGGCGGGGTAGTAGCGGAAGCTGTCGCCGTCGGCGACGGAGGTGGTGAGGGTCTCGCCGAGCGGGTCGGTCTGCATCATCTGGAGCCGCACCCGGCGGACCGGCAGGGCGGGGGCGAGTTCGCGGACCAGGCCGCCGAGCCAGGCGCCGGTGCAGAGGACCACCAGGTCGCCGGTGTGGACGTCGCCGTGGTCGTCGCGGACGGCGTTCTCGCCGACCACCTCGCGCACCTCGCGCCCGGGCAGGAAGGTGTACCGGCCGGTGGCCTCCAGGGCGGCGCGCAGCGCGGGCTGGGCGGTGCGGGGTTCGACGGCGGCGTCGCGCCCGCACCACAGGGCGCCGAGCAGCTTGCCGCGCAGGGCCGGGTTGGCGGCGCGGGTCTCGTCCGGGTCGAGCAGCCGGTAGCCGCGGGCGGCGGCGTCCGGCAGGGTCAGGGCCTGTTCGGCGACGGCGAGTTCGGCCTCGGTGCGGATCGCGGTGAGCGATCCGTTGGCCCGGAAGCCGAGGTCCGGGACGCGGGCGCCGATGGACTCCCACAGTTCGCGGGCGCGCAGCGCGGTGTCCAGTTCCTCGCCCTGCGCGCGGCCGCTGACCCAGACCAGGCCGAAGTTGCGCACCGAGGCGCCGCGCGCCTCGGTCTCGCGCTCCAGGTGGACGACCTCGTGGCCGCGTTCGACGGCCTGCCAGGCGTGCATGCTGCCCAGGACGCCTGCTCCTACGACGATGACTCTCATGCGTCCAGGCTGGTGCGCCCGGGTGTCCGAGGGGCGTCGGGACGCCGTCCCGCAGATGAACCACCTGGGAAGTTGTACAGACAACCTGTCGGCCACCCCGAGGCTGCCGCGGCGGCTACGACCGCACCACCCGGGCCCGCAGGTAGTTGCGCCGCCCGAAGTTCGGCTCGTCCACCGCCGTCAGCTCCTCCACCTGGAACCGGTACAGCGCCGCCGCCCCGCCCCCGGTCAGGAACTGCCGCCGGACCTCCTCGTCCCGCGCGAAGACCGGGTAGCGCCCCTGGTAGGCGGCCAGCGCCGCCTCGGCCTGCCGCCCCCAGGCCTCGCTCGCGCTGCCGGTCAGCTGGAGGCCGCGCAGCTGCTCGCCGAAGACCGGCGGCGGCAGGAAGACGGTGGCGGCGGCCCGGGCCTCCTCGGCCAGGTGGTGGCTGTGCCGGGTGGAGCGCTCGCTGACGAAGTAGAGGACAAGGTCGTCGTCGTACGCGAAGAAGGCCAGGTTGGCGTGCGGGCCGTGCTCGTGGCCCGCGGTGGCGAGGGTGAGCACCATGGCCTCGGCCAACAGCCCCTCGACGCCCTTGTGCAGCAGGTCGCCCGGCCAGTCCCCCTGCGTGATGTCGAGTCGGTACGGCATTCGGCACTCCCTCCGCTGGCACGCCCGGCGCCCGCGCGCCCGAGCACGACTGAGCCGGGCGGGCGCCCCCTAAGGAGGCTCCACGCCCGGCTCACATGCTCCACCCGCCGTCCGAGACCGGACAAGGGGCAGGGGCGGAAGTCCGGCTCAGCGCTGCCGGGACTCGTACGACGCGTACCCGCGGGCCACGACCGGCGGCTGCCCCGGTCCGAGCAGCGGCCGCAGCGCGCCCGCCCGCATCCGGTCCACCAGCGGACCGCAGCGCCCGGCGAGCGGCGCCAGCGCCGCCGCGGCCAGCAGCCCGACCAGCGCGCCCACCGCCACGTCGTGCGGGTAGTGCACGCCGACCCAGACCCGGGAGGCGGCCATCAGCACCGCGAACAGGCCGGCCACCAGGCCGAGCCGCCGGTTGACGAACCAGAGCGCGGTCGCGGCGGCGAAGGCGATCACCGAGTGGTTGCTCGGGAAGGACCAGTCCCCGGTGCCCGGGCAGGTCTCCAGCGAGACGCTGCCGGGGATCTGCGCGCACGGCCGGAGTTCCTCGACCGCGCCCTTGAACACCGAGTTGACGCCGTAGGCGACGACCACGATCACCGGCGAGGCGAGCACCCTGGCCATCACGGCCGAGTCCGCGCCGCGCGCCCGCCACCAGGCGTAGAGCATGAAGACCGCGAACAGCCCGAGGCCGAGCGCCGACCAGACCTTGATCAGCTCGTCCAGCCAGTGCGGCGCCGACTGCGCCCAGCCGTTGACCCGGGTGTACAGGCCGCCGTCGATTCCGCTGCCGTCGTACACGGCGAGCGCCCGGGAGGTCGTCACATGTCACCTCCGTGACGTCGCGCCTTACGGGCGCGGAACAGTTCGAGAACAATAGGGAGCACGGAGACAACTACTACCAGACCGATGATCGGCAGCAGGTACTGGTCGATGCCGGGGATGGACGAGCCCAGCCCGTACCCGGCGAACACCACGCCGACCGTCCAGACCACGCCTCCGGCCACCTGCCACAGGGTGAACGAGCGGACCGGCACGTCGAGCACGCCGCAGAGCGGATTCAGCACCGTTCGGACCACCGGGATGAACCGGGCGAGCACGATCGCCTTGCCGTGGCCGTACTTGGCGAGCAGCTCCTCGGCCCGCGCCACGCCCTCCAGCAGGCTCTTGCGCCTGGTCCGGCCGAGCAGCGCCCGGCCGCCGCGCCGGCCGATCAGGTAGCCGACCTGGGCGCCGACGAGCGCGCCGACCAGGGCGGCGGGCAGCACCTGCCACAGGTGCAGCTGCGGGCCCTTGGTGGCGCCGGGCACGCAGAGCAGCCCCGCGGTGAACAGCAGCGAGTCGCCGGGCAGGAAGAAGCCCACCAGCAGCCCGGTCTCGGCGAACAGCACGACGGCGATGCCGAGCGCGCCGAAGGCGGCGAGCAGTGAGGACGCGTCCAGCGGGTTCACCGCGAGGTGAACGGCCGGATCGGCGAGGAACTGGAGCAAGGCCGACGGACCTCCCGTACGTTGGAGGGCGGTTCGCACCGAACCCGCCCGGACCGTCTACAGTTGCGTAGACGGTCTACACGACTGTAGACGATACTTGGAGGAAGCGCCGCCATGCCCGACGTACCGTCCGCCCGCCGGCCCGCCGGGGAGCTGGAGGCCGAGGTGCTGGCCGCCCTCTGGTCCGCCCGGCAGCCGATGACGCCGCAGGACGTCCAGGCCGCGCTCGGCGGGGACCTCGCCCGCACCACCATCGCGACGATCCTGGCCCGGCTGTTCGACAAGGGGACGGTCGAGCGCACCCGGGCCGGCCGCGCCTACGCCTACACCCCGACCGTCCAGGACACCGCCGGGCTCGCCGCCCGCCGGATGCACACCGAGCTCGGCCGTGAGACCGACCGCTCCACCGTGCTGGCCCGCTTCGTCTCCGACCTCTCCGCCGAGGACGAGCAGCTGCTGCGCGACCTCCTCGGCGACGGCAACCCCGGGGCTCAGACACCGGGAACGGCGGGCCGATGATGCTCGCCGTCTGGGTCCCCCTGCTGCTGCCCTTCCTGGCCGCCCCGCTGGCCCGCCGCCTCGCCGATGCGCTGCCGCCGCGGGCCGCCGCCTGGATGCTGGCCGGCAGCGCCGCCGTCCTGGCCGGCGGCACCCTCTGCTCGCTCGGCCTGCTGGCCGCCGCCGGACTGCTCCAGCTCCCGCCGGTCGCCGCCCTCGGCCACCTCTCGCTGCCCTGGCTCACCGCGGCCGCGCCCGACGCGCCGTTCCCGGCCGCGCTGGCCGCCCTGGCCCTCCTCGCGCTCGGCGCCCTCGCGGTGCGCACCGCCCGCCGACGGCTGCGGGAGCTGCGCGCCGCCCGGGCCGCGCTCCCGGCCGACGCGCACCGCGCGGAGCCCTCCGACGGCCCCCGTCCGGACCGTGGACCTTCCCCCGCCCAGCATCCGGACACGCGCCCCCCGCGCGCCTCCGTGCGCCGGTCACGCCCCCCGGCATGGCCGGCCGCGCTCCTCCGGCCCGCCGCCCTGCTGCGGCCCGCCGACCACCCGCTCACCGTCCTCGACGACGAGTGCGCCGACGCCTTCGCCCTGCCCGGCCGCCTGGGCCGCCCCGGCCGACCGGGCGAGCCCGGCCGGATCGTGGTCACCTCCGGCATGCTGCGCGCCCTCAGCGGCCCCGAGCGCTCCGCCCTGCTCGCCCACGAACGGGCCCACCTGACCGCCCGCCACCACCTCTTCCTCGCCCTCGCCGAGCACGCCGCCGACGTCCACCCGGCACTCCGCCCGCTGCGCGCACCCCTCGGCTACCACCTGGAGCGCTGGGCCGACGAGGTGGCCGCCGCCCGGGTCGGCGACCGCGCCGTCACCGCCCGCGCGGTCGGCCGGGCCGCCCTGGCCGCGAGCCGCTCCCCCTGGCCGGCCCGCCCCCGGCTGGTCGCCGCCGCCCACTCCGGCCCGGTCCCGCGCCGGGTCGCCGCACTGCTCCAGCCCCGCCCGGCCACCGCCCCCGGCACCTGGCTGCGGGCCGCCGCCGTGGCCCTGGCCGCCTGCCTGGCGCTGAGCACCGGCGCCGCCCTGGAGGCCGGCGCCGACCTGCACCACACCGTGGAGGCGGCCCAGCAGGGCTCCGGCGCGCAGCGCTGACCCCGTCCGGCCGTCAGGCGGTACGGCGGGTGGGGGCCCGGGGGCGCGGGGCCGGTCGCCCCCGGTGGCGCCTTTGCCCCCCCCCCCCCCCCCCCCCCCCCCCCCCCCCCCCC
>NZ_JBSFJC010000249.1:0-5817 GCF_053597855.1 Kitasatospora sp. NPDC001225 | reverse complement strand
GGCCGCGATGTCCGACGCCGTGGGCGGCGTGGAGGCCTGCGTGCCCAACGACGTCAACCAGTTCAGCATACACCTCAAGAAGGGCCTCCAGAAGCGCTGCGCACCACCTTCGCGGAGAGCGACGGCCGGCCGGTGCCGACCGTCCGGGAGCCCGGGCCGGTGGAGCTACCGGTCCGGGAACCGGCCGAGGGCGAGAGCCTGGACGCCGTCCTGCTCCGGGAGTACTCCCGGCCCTTCGACCTCGAACGGGGGCCGCTGCTGCGCGCCCTGCTGGTCGCCGAGGCGCCGCACGCCCACGTCCTGCAGCTGACCGCCCACCACATCGTCACCGACGGCTGGTCGATGGGCGTCGTCCTGGACGAGCTGTGCACCGCCTACGAGGCCCTGGCCCGCGGCGCCGACCCCGCACTGCCCGAAGTCGCCGCCCAGTACCCGGACTTCGCGGCCTGGCAGCGCGAGCAGCTCGCCGGCGACCGGCTGGAGCGGCAGCTCGCCCACTGGCGGGAGAAGCTGGCCGGCGCCGTGCCGTCCGACCTGCCGCTGGACCACCCGCGGCGCGGGGAGGAGGCCGGCCCCGGCGGCCTGCACACCTTCACCGTCCCCGCGCCGCTCACCGCCCGGCTGCGCGCCCTCGCGACCGAGCAGCAGGGCACCCTCAACACCGCGCTGGTGGCCGGCACCCAGGCGCTGCTCGCCCGCTGGTCCGGCCAGCAGGACGTCACCGTCGGCTCGCTGATGGCCGGGCGCACCCGCACCGAACTGGAACGGGCCGTCGGCTGCTTCGTCAACACGGTGGTGCTGCGCACCCGGGTGGCGCCCGACGCCTCCTTCCGCGAACTGCTCGCCGCCGCCACCGAGACCGGCAACGACGCCCTCGCACACGGCGACACGCCCTTCGAACGGATCGTCGAGGCGGTCGGCGCGCCCCGCGAGGCCGGCCGCAACCCGCTGTTCGACGTCCTGGTGCTGCTGCACCCCGCCCCGCCCACCGCCGGGGACCGGCCCGGACTCGCCACCGCCCCGGTCACCGTGCCCCGGCAGGGCGCCACCTTCGACCTCAGCGTGGAGTTCGTCCCCGACGGCGAGGCGCTCACCGGCGTCCTGGAGTACCGCGCCGACCTCTTCGACGCCCCCACCGCGAGCCGGATGGCCGAGCAGCTGCTGCGCCTGCTGGAGGGCGCCGCCGCCGAACCGGACCGCCCGCTCGCCACCCTGCCGCTGCTCTCCGCGCGGGAGACCGAGCAGGTCACCCGGGGCTGGAACGCCACCGAGCTGCCCGTCGAGGCCGTCGGCCTGCCGGAGCTGCTCCGGCGCCGGGCCGAACGGACCCCGCACGCCCTGGCCCTGGTCGCGGGGGAGGAGCGCCTCGACTACGCCGAACTGGACGCCCGCGCCGAACGGCTCGCCCGCCGACTGGCCACCACCGGCGCCGGCCCCGAACGGCTGGTCGCGCTGCGACTGCCGCGCACCGCCGACCTGGTGGTGGCCGTCCTCGCGGTCTGGAAGGTCGGCGCCGGCTACCTGCCGCTCGACCCGGCGCTGCCCTGGGAGCGGGTCGTCTACGTGCTCGAGGACGCCGGGCCGGCCCTGTTCCTGGACGAGGACACCCTGCGCGACCTGTTGGGCAACGACGACCCGGTCGACGTCGTCCTTCCCACGCCGGACCTCGCGACCCCCGCGTACGTGCTCTACACGTCCGGCTCCACCGGCCGCCCCAAGGGCGTCACCGTCCCGCACCGCGCCCTGGCCCACCTGCTCGCCGCCCACCGGGCCGGCTTCGTCGCCGACGCGGGCGGCGGCCCGCTGAACGTCGCCCTGACCGCCTCCTTCTCCTTCGACACCTCGCTGGAGGGCCTGCTGCTGCTCGCGGACGGCCACCCGCTGCACCTCGTCGACGAGACCACCCGGATGGACCCGGCCGCCCTGGTCGAGTACGTCGTCCGCCACCGGATCGACTTCCTCGACCTCACCCCCTCCTACCTGCGCCAACTGCTGCCCGCCGGGCTGCTCGACGACCCCCGCCACCGCCCCCGGGTGCTGATGCTCGGCGGCGAGGCGGTCGCCCCCCGGCTCTGGCGCGAGCTCGCCGCCCGCCCGGAGACGGCCGCCTACAACTACTACGGCCCCACCGAGTGCACCGTCGACGCGATCGCCTGCCGGATCGACGGCGGGGACCGGCCGCTGATCGGCCGCCCGCTGCCCAACGTCCGCGCCTACGTCCTGGACGGCCGGCTCCAGCCCGTGCCGCCCGGGGTCAGCGGCGAGCTCCACCTGGCCGGGGAACAGGTCGCCCGCGGCTACGACGGCCGCCCCGGCCTGACCGCCGCCCGCTTCACCGCCGACCCGTACGGCCCGCCCGGCACCCGGATGTACCGCACCGGCGACCTGGCCCGCTGGACGGCCGACGGGCGCCTGGAGTACCTCGGCCGCGCCGACGACCAGGTCAAGGTGCGCGGCCACCGGATCGAACCCGGCGAGATCGAGGCGGCCCTGCTCGACCTGCCCGAGGTCCGCGCCGCCGCCGTGGCCGCCGTCCCCGACGCCCACGGCCACCACCGGCTGGCCGCCTACCTGGTCTTCGCCGACGGCGCCGCCCGACCCTCCGCCGACCTGCGCGCCGCCCTGCGCCGGGTGCTGCCCGACCACCTGGTGCCGTCCTCCTTCACCGTGCTCGACGCCCTGCCGCTCGGCACCAGCGGCAAACTCGACCGCCGCGCCCTGCCCGCCCCCGAAACCGACGTCCGGGAAGGGGAGTTCACCGCCCCGCGCACCCCCGAGGAGGAGACCCTCGCCGCCATCTGGGCCGAGGTGCTGGGCGTGCCCAGGGTCGGCGTCACCGACAACTTCTTCGAACTCGGCGGCGACTCGATCCTCAGCATCCAGGCCGTCTCCCGGGCCCGCGCGGCGGGCCTGCGGATCGGCTCCCAGGACGTCTTCCGCCACCAGACCGTCGCCGACCTGGCCGCCGCGGCCCGCACCGCCGAGCCGTCGGCCGCCCCCGCGCCGCGCCACCACCAGGACGGGCCCGCCCCGCTGACCCCCGTCCAGGAGTGGTTCTTCGCCGCCCACGGCCCGCTGCGGCACTTCACCATGTCGATGCTGCTCGACCTGCCGTACGGGCTGGACGAAGCCGCGCTGGACCGGGCGCTGGGCGCGCTGGTGGCCGCCCACCCGGCGCTGCGCACCCGCTTCACCCGCACCGGGGACGGCTGGTGCCAGGAGCCGGTCGCGGTCGCCGGAGCGCTGCTGACCGCCCTTGACCCGGCCACCGACCCCGCCGACGACCGGGAGGCGGAGCGGGAGGCGGCCGCCGAGGCCGCCCGCGCCGAGCTGGACCCGGCCACCGGGGCGCTGCTGCGCGCCGTGCTGTTCCGGCCCGCCGACGGCGCCCGGCCCCAACTCCTCCTGACCGCCCACCACCTGGCCGTCGACAGCGTCTCCTGGCGGGTCCTGCTCGCCGACCTGGCACAGGCCTACCGGCAGGCCGCCGAGGGCCACACCCCCGACCCGGCGCCCGAGCCCACCGCCTTCACCGACTGGGCCCACCGGCTCGCCGAACTCGTCCGGACCGGCGGCCTGGACGCGGACCTGCCGTACTGGACCGCCGAGACCGCCGCCCCCGCCGGGCCGCTGCCCGTCGACCTGCCCGGCACCCCCACCGCCGGCTCGGTGCGCACCCTGCGCCACCGGCTCGACCGGGCCACCACCGAGGCGCTGCTGCGGAAGGTCCCCGAGGCCTACCGGACCCAGGTCAACGACGTGCTGCTCAGCGCGCTGGGCCGGGCCCTCGCCGACTGGACCGGCAGCGGGCGGGTCGCCGTCGCGCTGGAGGGCCACGGCCGCGAGGACCTCTTCGACGGCCTCGACCTGTCCCGCACCGTCGGCTGGTTCACCACCCAGTACCCCGTCACCCTGGACCTGCTGGAAGGGACGGACTGGGCCGCCACCCTCAAGCGGGTCAAGGAGCGGCTGCGCGCCGTGCCCCGCCGGGGCCTGGGCTACGAGGCCCTCGCCCGGCTCGGCTCGGCCGCCGCGCTGAGGGACCGTCCGCTGCCGCAGGTCTGCTTCAACTACCACGGCCAGTGGACCGCCCCCGAGGGCGGCGACTTCGCCCCCGCCGGGCAGGCCCCCGGCCGCGACCTCGCCCCCGACGAGCCGCTGGACCACCTGCTCGACGTCTCCGCCGTCGTCGCCGACGGCGAGCTGGAACTCACCTGGCACTACAGCGACCGGGTGCACCGGGAGGAGACCGTCCGGGCCCTGGCCGAGGCCACCGCCGCCGCGCTCACCGGCATCGTCGAGCACTGCGCGAGCCCCGGCGCCGGCGGCCGCACCCCCTCCGACTTCCCGCTGGCCGGCCTCGACCAGGCCGCGCTGGACCGGCTGGTCGGCGACGGCCGGGACGTGACGGACCTGCTGCCGCTCACCCCGCTCCAGGAGGGCATGCTCTTCCACCGCCTGGTCGGCGGCGAGGACGACGTCTACCTCGACCAGGCCGCCCTGCTGCTGGAGGGCGTCGCCGACCCGCACGCCCTCGCCCTGGCCTGGCAGCGGGTCGCCGACCGTACGCCCGCGCTGCGCACCTCCGTGGTCTGGGAGGGCGTGCCCGCCCCGCTCCAGGTGGTGCGCCGGGGCGTCCGGCTGCCGGTGACCCACCTCGACCTGCGGGCCGTCGACCCGGCCGAGCGCGCCGAACGGCTGGAGCGGCTGAAGGCCGAGGACCTCGCCCTCGGCCTGGACATCGCCACCGCCCCGCTCACCCGGCTCACCCTGGTCCGGCTGCCCGAGGCCCGCGTCCAGCTGCTGTGGACCTCCCACCACCTGGTCCTGGACGGCTGGAGCCTCGCCCAGGTGCTCACCGACGTGTTCGCCGAGTACGCGGCGCTCACCACCGGGGGCGCCCCCGCTCCGGCGGTGCGCCGGCCCTTCGCCGACTACGTGCACTGGCTGGCCGGGCAGGACGCCGGGGCCGCCCGGGCCCACTGGCGGTCCGTCCTGGACGGCTTCGCCACCGCCACCCCGCTGCCCGCCGACCGGGCGCGGCGCGAGGCCCACCGGGCCCGCTCGGCGGGCAGCCTCAGCGCCGCCCTGTCCGAGCAGGTCTCCGAGCAACTCGCCCGCACCGCACGGCAGTCCGGGCTGACCCTCGGCACCGTGGTGCAGGGCGCCTGGGCGCTGCTGCTGTCCCGCTACAGCGGCGAGCCGGACGTGCTGTTCGGCACCACCGTCTCCGGCCGGCCCGAGGAGCTGCCCGGCGTCGAGTCGATGATCGGCATGTTCATCAACACCCTGCCCACCCGGGTCCGGGTGGACGGCGAGCGCACCGCCGCCGACTGGCTGCGGGAGCTCCAGGCGGACCAGGCCGAGGCCCGCCGGCACTCGGCGGTCTCGCTCGCCGAACTCACCGGCTTCAGCGACGTCCCCGCCGGCAGCGCGCTGTTCGACAGCATCGTCGCCTTCGAGAACTACCCCTTCGACGACGCCCGCGCCGCCGGCACCGGGGTGCGCCTGGCCGAGGTCTCCTCCCGGGACGCCACCAGCTTCCCGCTGGTGCTGCGCGCCTACCAGGGCGGGCAGGTCGGCTTCGACCTCGCCTACGACCCGGAGCTGTTCGACGCCGCGACGGTGGACGCCCTCGCCGGGCGGCTGCGCCTGCTGCTCACCGAGCTGGCCGCCGGGCTGGACCGCCCGCTGCGCGCGCTGGCCTGGACCACCGAGGAGGAGCGCCGCCGGCTGCTGGTCGACTGGAACGGCACCGCGCAGGGCCGGCCCGCGCGCACCCTGGTCGACCTGTTCGAGGAGCGGGCCGCCCGCACC
>NZ_JBSFJC010000248.1:0-5821 GCF_053597855.1 Kitasatospora sp. NPDC001225 | reverse complement strand
CCTCGTACCCGCCGAGGAGGTCGCCGCCGTCGGCGCCTTCTGCATCATGTGGGGCACCTTCGGAGCCGCGAGCTTCACCTTCGACGGTGGTGTCGGACTCCTCCCCGAACTCCTCCTCGCCACCCCCGTGATGCGCTCCCCGGGCACCCGCCTCGAACTGGGCGCCCACGTGACGGAAGTGCGGGCGGAAGGGACCGGGGTCGAGGTGGTGTGGGAGCGGGACGGCGAGGTCCGGACCGAACGGGCCCGCGCCTGCGTGGTGGCCGTACCCGCCCCGGCCGCGGCCCGGATCGTCACCACCCTCGACGCGGACCAGCGCCGGTACCTCGACGGCGTCCGGTACACCAGCGACGTCCACGTCACCTTCGGGCTGCGCCGGGCACCCGTCGAGACGGCACTGGGCGTCGCCGTACCGTGCCGGGAGCACCCGGACCTCTGCGTCGCGCTGTACGAGCACAACCTCGGCCCCGGCCGGGCGCCCGTCGGCCGGGGCCTGGTCACCCTGGTCTTCCGGCACCACTGGAACACCGCCCGGATGCACCTCGACGACGAGACGGTGATCGCCGACGCCCGCAAGGCCGTGGGCGAAGCGCTGCCGGACCTGGCCGCCCACATCGACGAACACCGCGAGATGGAGGTCGTCCAGCGGTGGGAGAACGCGGTCCTGGCCCGCCCGGCCGGCGGATACCGGGACCTCGCCGCCTTCACCGCGGGCCTGGACCCGGCCTCGCCCGTCCAACTCGCCGGGGACCACTTCGCCTACAGCACCACCAACTCCTCGCTGGCCACCGGCGAACGTGCCGCCCGCCGCGTCCTGGACCTGCTCTCCGCGCGGTGAGCGGGCGCGGCGGGAACGTGAGGAAACGCGGGGGAACGCGAAGGAACGCGCGGGAACGCGAAGGAACGCGCGGGAACGCGAGAGGACCCGGGAGCGTAGCCTGCTCCCGGGCCCCTGTTTGCCGCCCAATTGCGCACACCGGCACGTTTAAGGGTCGCGGATCAGGTTGAAATCGACGCGTTCTACCTTTGAACTACCGTGCCACGGAGCGGCACAGACAGGACTTGAACCTGCATTCGTCGATATTCGTCCGCACCCGGTCGATCCGGTGTTCGGCGGCGAATGCTGAGACTGGAGCGAGAGTCTGAGATTGACAGGGCCTGCCTCTGCCTGATTGGGCTACCCCGGCCGGTGGTGCCGGGGGGAGGGCTCGAACCTCCACTGTGACCCCTGGTCAGCTTCAACGTCAGTGTCAGCTTTGCGCGCCGCGCACGGGCCCACCCATCCGGCTTCCCAGGCAGGGGACTTGTCGCGCTCGGCGCACCCGCCCGGCTCCCCGGGCGGGCGATCATGAGGCTACCGGAACAGGTAGCCGAAGACGGCGTCACCCACCCGCTGGTCGGTGACCTCGACGGCGTTGGCCTCCTCGCGGGCGAACTTGACGGCCTGCTGGAGCTTCTCCACCCGCTCGGCGAGCTCGTTCACCCGGCGGGCCGGCAGCGCGCCGGAGAACTTGACCGTGGTCCAGTAGCCGACCGCGACGTCCTCGTAGTAGACCTCGACCTGGGCCGGGTGCTTCTCGGTGGCCTCGGCCTTGACGTGGTTGCGCGGCACCTTCTTCGTCCGGATGGTGCGCACCGGCTCGGTCTTCCAGGCGTCGGTGGACGGGTCGAGGTTCCAGGACTCGGAGGCGTCCAGCACCGGGAGCTTCTTCACGAAGGTGAACAGGTCGGTGAGCTGCTTCTCCAGGAAGAGCAGGTACGGCACCGGCACCCGGGAGAGGAGCACCTGGCCGTCCACCACGACGTCGGCGCGGGCGTCGATGTTGGCCCAGTCCTTGGTGGCCGTCACGTCGAAGAGCCGGGTGAGGGTGTTCGCGGTGGACCGCAGGATGTCCTCGGCCTTCAGCTGCACCCGGGTCGACTCCGGCGGCAGCTGCTCGCCCTCCTCGTCCTTGGGCTGGTAGGCGCGGGAGATCCCGGCCAGCAGCGCGGGCTTCTGCAGGTCCTGATGGGCCTGCGTCAGCTCCTGGAAGGACTTGGACTTGACGCCCTTTTCAACGGCGATGATCTGGTTCAGCTTTGCCACGTCCGGGACGCTATCAGTCCCGGACTGATCGGCGACACCCAATTATCGACCGGCTGTTCGGCGCTCCTGCCGGTCACCTGGCCTGGGGTCATGGTGCCTCGTCCACCCGGAGACTGCCCGGTCGCGATGTCGTTGCGGACGATGCCGATCGAGTGGGCATTGGCCGGCGCGAGTGCCGTAGAGCCTTCGGCGATCGACCGTGTGCGACGCAATGGGGTTGGGGGGCTTGGCCGTGATGCCCCGGCGCTCGATGGTCGGCCTCGGTCCTCGCGGGCTGACGACGAGTCCGGGGTCCGCATGGCAAGTGGACTTGAGTCCAGATTCGTATTGCAGTACATATTAGTACTCGGGTTCGTCGACCGGGGGGATCGCCGTCACGGAGCTCCGCCGAACCGGGCGTCACGAGCCACCGCGCACGTCATCAACACCGCACGTCGGGTCCGCCACGTGATCCACCCTCCGGAAAGGGGTTTCGAGGAAGTCGTGAGCACTGTCCGTACAACACCAATGCGAGGTCTGCGCACACCGGGAAGCGGGGTGCGCGGTGTGGCGGCCGCGCTGGTCACAAGCCTTCTGGCCATGACGCTCGTCGTCCTGGCCGGGCCGGCGGCCCAGGCACAGCCGCGAGAACTCGCCGGTCAGCGCAACATCATCACCTGGAACATGCAAGGCGCGACCGCGACGGGCACGGGTGGCACCTACGAACGAGTCCACCAGATCTACAGCAGGGCCGTCGACACTGCCGCCCGTGACGGCGGCGTGGCCGACCAGCAGCGGGTGGTCATGGCCCTTCAAGAGGCCGGAGTCCCGCCCACGTCCTGGGCCGCTCTCACACCCGCCGATCGGGGGGATCTCGACATCCCGGCCGGGCTGAGGGGCTACCGGAGGAAAGTGGGACGGACGTACAGCTACCTCTTCCTGGCACCGACCACCGGCGGCGACCCCTCCGGGCGGGTCAACTCCGCGATCATCACGAACCAGCTGCCCCAACGCCTGGTCTACATCCCGGCGATCGCCGACAGGCTCCGCCCCCTCATCGGCGTGGGCTACGGCGAGGGGGGTGCGGACGGGGAGTACTACCTCTCCTTCCATGCCTCCTCCGGGAACGGCGGCAGAGACATCATGGGAATACTCCGTGACTTGACGGAGGAGATGGGTCTCCTGGAATCCACCGTCCATTCCGGACATTCTGTCAACTGGTACATCGGCGGCGACTTCAACGTGAGCCCGGACGTCCTCAGGAGGCGCCTGGACGGCCAGCGGGCGACCGACCTCTTCATCGCGGACCCGGCGGGCCCCACCCATCGGGGTGCGAGCAAGAGCACCCTGGACTACGTCGTCACCAACGACCCTTCGATGAGCCGCGTGCGGGGTGTGGTCACCGACCAGTCAGGGTTCTCCGACCATGACTCGGTGTCCTACGGCCGGCGGATCGGCGGCAACGAGCCCTGCGATCCGCTGCGCGTGACGGTACGGGAGGTCACAGAAGCCACGGGTACGGCGGCCGCACCCTGCCCCCTTCCGCGACCGGCCGCCGTCGTCTCCATGGGCGACAGCTACATCTCCGGTGAGGGCGGCCGCTGGGCCGGCAACGGGGACTACCCGGGTTCCGGATCCGGCCTCGGCACCGACCGCGCCGCGACGGACTGCACCGGGGAGGCCGCCGAAGCGGAGGCCTGCCGCTACGACCTGACGAAGGTCTACGGCGGCACCTCCTACCAGGGCGGCAACGGGTGCGACCGCTCGGACGTGGCCGAGATCAAGGGCGTCGACCTCTATGGCATCCCGCCAGCGAACCGCTTCAACATCGCCTGCTCCGGAGCCGAGACGAAGCACGTGCGCAGCGAGGCATTCAAGGGTGAGGCGCCGCAGGTCCAGCAGCTGCGCGAGCTGGCGAAGCAGCAGAACGTCAAGGTGATCGCGCTGTCCGTCGGCGGGAACGACCTCGACTTCTCCGGAATCCTGAACCGCTGCGCCCAGCGGTTCCTGCTCGGCCGGGGCGCCTGCCACGAGGGCGAGGACGCTCCCCTGAAGAGCAAGGTGGCGGGCCTTCAGGGCAGCGTGGAGGGCACGGTCGACGACATCCGCGCCGCCATGCGGGACGCGGGGTACGAGGACGGCGACTACACCCTGGTCGTCCAGTCCTACCCGGGCCCGTTCCCGCAGCCCCTGGGCATGCGCGAGACCGGCGACACCTACGACCGGTACACCAAGGCGGGCTTCCCCTTCTATGACGAGGACGCCGCCTGGACCAACCGCACCGTCACCCCGGCGATCTCCGACGCCCTCAAGAAGGCCGCGGTCGCGAAGAAGGCCGTCTTCCTCGACCCGCGGTCCGCCTTCGCGGGGCACGAGCTGAACTCCAAGGACGCCAGGACGGCCGGGGTGGAGAACTCCCCGCGGTCCCCGCTGGCCGCCGACGCCGCCGAGTGGGTGCGCTGGGTCGACCACCTGCCCGGCGTCCCGAGCAACCGCAAGCAGGGCGAGGCGCAGGAGTTCGTCCACCCGAACGCCTTCGGGCAGCAGGCCCTCTCGGAGTGCCTGAGCCAGACGGTGCGGCAGCACGACGCGCACCCGCAGTACGGCACGTTCGCCTGTGACGGACGGGCCGGGGCGGCACCGGGTGCGGTGACCGTCCGGCACACCGGTCTGGAGAGCCGGGACCCGTGGGACGTGCCGAAGCTGACGGTGATGCCGCTGGGCGACTCGATCACCCAGGGCGTGGGCAGCGCCAACGACAGCCTGGGCTACCGCAAGGAGCTGTGGCAGGCGCTGAAGGACCACACCGGCAGCCTGGACTTCGTCGGCTCCCTCAAGCACGGTGACGGAGGCTTCGACGGCGATCACGAGGGCCACTCGGGCTGGCGGATCGACGAGTTGACGGACAACGCGGGCTACCGCGAGGGGGACCTCGACACCTGGCTGCCGGCGGCGAAGCCGAATGTGATCACGTTGATGGCGGGCACCAACGACCTCAACCGCGGCGCCCCGACCACACCCCAGGACGCGCGCGACCGGATGGACACCCTGCTGGGGAAGATCCACGCCATGGCGCCGGACGCGACGGTGGTGCTCGGCTCGGTTCCCCCGACCGACCCCGCCACGCCGTGGGCGCGCTTCCAGCCCCTGTTCGAGGCCTACAACAAGCTCCTGCCGCCGCTGGTGGACACCTGGCGGGGCAAGGGCATGAAGGTGGGCTTCGCGGACATGGGCGCCGTCACCGCGGGCGACATGAGGGGCGGCGACGGCCTGCACCCGACCCCCAGCGGCTACACGAAGATCGCCGACGCCTTCTACGAGGGTGTCGCCGCCGCGGCCGCCGACGGCTGGATCACCGAGAACGTCGAGGTCAAGCCCGCCCCGTACAGCGGGGGCGTCCTGGGCGACGGCCCGGTGGACATCGACGGTGACGGCAAGGCCGACTACCTGGTGGTCGGCGACGACGGCTCGGTCGAGGCATGGCTGAACCGGGGCACCGACGCCAAGGGCGGCGGAGGCTGGCAGAGCGTCGGAAGGATCGCCGCCGGGGTCGCGCCGGGCGGCAAGGTCCGCTTCGCCGACCTCGACGGCGACGGGAAGGCCGACTACCTCGTCCTGAACGACGACGGCTCGGTGCAGGCCTGGCTCAACCGGGGGACCGACATGCCCGGAGGCACCGGTGCCCCTGGCGGCGGCGGCGAGGCCGTCGATGATCTCGCGCGGGGTCGGCTGGTCGGTGAGGCGGGCACGCAGGGC
>NZ_JBSFJC010000247.1:0-5830 GCF_053597855.1 Kitasatospora sp. NPDC001225 | reverse complement strand
GGTTCGGAGGAGTTGAAGGCGAAGTACCTGGGGGCGCTGGCGCGGGGCGAGGGGATGTTCTCGTACTGCCTGTCGGAGCCGGAGGCGGGTTCGGACGCGGCGGGGATGAAGACCCGGGCGGTGCGTGACGGGGACTTCTGGGTGCTGAACGGTGTGAAGCGCTGGATCACCAACGCGGGGGTGTCCGAGTTCTACACGGTGATGGCGGTGACGGATCCGGAGAAGCGGTCGAAGGGCATCTCGGCGTTCGTGGTGGAGAAGGGCGACGAGGGGGTGTCCTTCGGTGCGCCGGAGAAGAAGCTGGGCATCAAGGGGTCGCCGACGCGTGAGGTGTACTTCGACAACGTGCGGATCCCGGCGGACCGGATGATCGGCGCGGAGGGGACGGGTTTCGCGACGGCGATGAAGACCCTGGACCACACCCGGGTGACGATCGCGGCGCAGGCGATCGGGATCGCGCAGGGTGCGCTGGACTACGCGAACGGGTATGTGCGGGAGCGCCGGCAGTTCGGGAAGGCGATCGCGGAGTTCCAGGGTGTGCAGTTCATGCTGGCGGACATGGCGATGAAGCTGGAGGCGGCGCGGCAGTTGACGTATGCGGCGGCGGCGAAGTCGCAGCGGGGGGACGCGGATCTGACGTTCTTCGGTGCGGCGGCGAAGTGCTTCGCGTCGGACGCGGCGATGGAGATCACGACGGACGCGGTGCAGTTGCTGGGCGGGTACGGGTACACGCGGGACTACCCGGTGGAGCGGATGATGCGGGACGCGAAGATCACGCAGATCTACGAGGGGACCAACCAGGTCCAGCGGATCGTGATGGCCCGCAACCTCCCGTAACGCGCACACACACGCACCGGCACGCACCGGCGTACAGCCACGGCCCCCGACCGCCCGTCCGCGGTCGGGGGCCGGAAAACCGTGCGACGGCGGGCGGCCGCGCTCCGTAGGCTGCCCGCCATGTCCTCCACGCCCGCCGCGACGACCCCGCCCGCACCGCCCGCCACGCTCAGCCTGGCCCCGATCACCCCCGAGAACGTCGACGCCGCCCTCGCCCTGCGGGTCCGCCCCGACCAGGAGCACCTGGTGGCGCCGGTGGTGAAGTCGCTGGCCGAGGCGTACGCGTACGGGGAGACGGCCTGGCCCCGGCTGATCCTGGAGGACGGGCGGCCGGTCGGCTTCGTGATGGCCTTCTTCGACATCGTCTTCCACCCCGACCGCCCCGGCGACCGCCCCCGCTCCGGCCTGTGGCGGCTGCTGGTCGACGCCGGGCAGCAGCGCGGCGGGTACGGCCGCTTCGCCGTCGAGCAGGTCTGCGCCGAGATCCGCCGCCGCGGCGGCACCCGCGCCACCGTCACCTACCACCCGGGCCCGGACGGCCCGGCGGAGTTCTACGCCCGCCTCGGCTTCCGCCCGACCGGCGAGCTCAGCGGCGACCAGGCCGTCGCCGAACGGGAGTTGTAGGACCGCCACGGCCTGCCGCGGTCCGGCGGCCGCCGGGTAGGGTCCGGGGCCATGACCGAGCCGGGCTTCCTCACCGAGACCAGGGCGTTCTACGACGCCGTCGCCACCGAGTACACCGACCGCTTCCGGGACGCGCTGGACCGCATGCCGATGGACCGGGCGATGCTGGCGCTCTTCGCCGACCTGGTCCGCGCCGAGCGGCCGGACGGCAGGACGGCCGAAGTCGGCTGCGGCCCGGGCCGGATGACCGGGCCCCTGCACGGCCTCGGCGTGGACGTGCACGGGATCGACCTCTCGCCGCGGATGGTCGAGCTGGCCCGGAAGGCCCACCCGGAGGTGCCGTTCAGCGTCGGCTCGATGTTCGACCTCCCCTTCCGGGACGGGGAGTTGACCGGCGTGGTGGCCTGGTACTCGATCATCCACACCCCGGCGGAGCGGCTCCCCGAGGTGTTCGCCGAGTTCGCCCGGGTGCTCGCCCCCGGCGGCCACCTGATGCTCGCCTTCCAGGTCGGCGACCGGCCCCTGTACCTGGAGCGGCCGTTCGGGCAGCCGGTGTCGCTGGACTTCCGCCGGCTGCGGCCGGAGCACGTCGAGGAGCTGGCCCGGGAGGCCGGCCTGCCGGTCACCTCCCGTACGGTCCGGGAGCCGGAGGGCGACGAGAGGACCCCGCAGGCCTACCTGCTGGCCCGCAAGCCGGTGGCCGGGGGCTGAACCGGAGGCCGGATGCCGGGCGCCGACGGCCGCACGTCAGGCGGCCGGGGCCGACGGCTGCCCGGAGGCGGTCGCGATCACCTCGTCCAGCACCTCGCGGGAGCGGAGCAGGTCGTCGATCGTCCGGTCGATCCGCTGGCGCTCCGCGGTGAGCTCCTCGACCAGGAGCGGGGTGGCGATCTCGTTCGGGCTGCCGTCGGAGTCCCGCATGCAGGGGAGGATCTTGTAGATGGTCCGGCTGTGCAGTCCGGCCGCGAACAGCTCCTGGATGTGCACCACCCGGTCGACGGCGGCCTCCGGGTACTCCCGGTGGCCGCCCTCGGTGCGGCGGGCGGCCAGCAGGCCCTGCTGCTCGTAGTAGCGCAGCGAGCGCTCGCTCACACCCGTCCGCCGGGCCAGTTCGCCGATCCGCATGCCGTCCACCCCGTCCCGTCCCGTGCCGCCGTCGCCGTCCGCCGTCGCCGTTCACCGGCCCCGCCCGCCGTCGCGGATCGGGCCGCCCGGAAACCTGACATCGATGGTAGCTTCCCGGTCCCGGCGCGGGGGGCGGAACCGGATAACACAGCGGTGTCCGGCCCGGCCCGACCGGGGGTGACGCGCGAGGAACAGGCGATCGTGCCATGATCCCTGCATGTCTTCCAACGTTTTCTTCGACATCGAGATCAACGGCGAGGCGGCCGGCCGGATCGTCTTCAAGCTCTACGACGACGTCGTCCCCAAGACCGCCCAGAACTTCCGCGAGCTGGCCACCGGCCAGAACGGCTTCGGCTACGAGGGCTCCGGCTTCCACCGCGTGATCCCGGCCTTCATGCTCCAGGGTGGTGACTTCACCAACCACAACGGCACCGGCGGCAAGAGCATCTACGGCGAGAAGTTCGCCGACGAGAACTTCAAGATCAAGCACGACCGCCCGGGTCTGCTGTCGATGGCCAACGCCGGCCGCAACACCAACGGCTCGCAGTTCTTCATCACCACCATCGTCACCGACTGGCTGGACGGCAAGCACGTCGTCTTCGGCGAGGTCCTCGAGGGCATGGACCTGGTCAAGAAGATCGAGGGCCTCGGCTCGCAGAGCGGCCGCACCTCGGCCAAGATCACCATCGCCAAGTCCGGCGTGGTCGCCTAAGCACCGCCGCCACCTGGCACGCACCGCCCCGGAGCGGGACGTCGGATCTTCCGATCTCCCGCTCCGGGGCGGTTTCGCGTCCGCCCCCGTACCCGCGCCCGCGCCCGGACGCCGCCCGGTTCCCGCCCCCTTTCGCGCCGGGCGCCGCCGTGCGGCGGGCAGGGTAGCCCGGAGCGCGGCCGTCCGGGCCGGAACCGGGCAATCGTGCGGCCTGCCTGCGCCGGAGCCCTACGCTCGATTCGGACACGGCCCCAGCCGCGGCCGAACTCGACTCTGCGGCAAGGTGGTTGACCGATGATGGAGCAGGGCGCCGACGACGGCGAGGTGACCTACGAACAGGTGACGGTGGTCTCCCTGGCCGGCTGCGAGCCGGTCGGCCCGGCGCGGTTCGCCGTCCGGGTCGCCCGCGAGGGCATGACCGTCAAGCGGGTGGCGGGCTACTGGGTGCGCTGGGACGAGCGGTGGGGTCCGGAGGAGGTCCGCCACCACTCCCGCTGGATCGCGGACGAGGAGTACGTGCGGCCGGACACCGGCAGCCTGGAGGGCACCCTCGCGGTGATGGTCGCCGCGTACTGGACGGACCCGACGGGCGCCTTCCCGCGCCGCCCGGGCACCGAGACCGTGGTGACCTTCCGGCCGGGCGAGACCGAGCACGAGCTGGTGCTGGAGCAGCCCGCGCCGCCCGTGTCGGCGGCCGCCGCCGCGCACCGCCCGGCCTCGCTGTCGGTGCAGCTGACCCACGCGCGGTGGCTGGGCGGCGACGGGCAGCCGATCCACTACGGCTTCTCGGGCGCGACCGAGGAGGCGGCCGGCGGCGAGGGGGAGTGGCTGGTCCGCTTCCCGGAGTGCGGCACCGGCCTGCTGCCGTACGTATAGGCCGCATGGCACGTCCCGTACCCCCGCGCGTTCAGGCGGGGCTCGGAGCGGGCCGGGCCGGCGCCGCCGCGGGCCCCCAGTCGCCCGCCCGCGTCCCCACCTTGCGCGCCGGTGCGCCGGCCCAGATCTCGCCGGGGCCGGTCGAGCGGGTGAGCACCGCGTTGGCCCCGACGACGGTGCCCGCGCCGACGGTCAGCACGCCCTCCTTGCACACCACCTTGGCGCCCGCGCACAGCACCGCCCCGTCCTCGACCACCACCCGCCGCATCGCGCTCTCCTCCTGCGGCACCCAGGGGTCGGCCCGGCCGATGGTCACGCCGTTGTAGAGCGTCACGCCGGCGCCGAGGGTGGTGTACGGGTGCAGCACGGTGCCGAAGCCGCGGTGGAAGACCATCAGCCCGGGCCCGATCTCGCAGGCGGCGGGCACCTCCATCCCGTACAACGCGAGCGCCTCCTGGACCAGGCGGCCCAGGAGGCGGTGGCGACGGCGGCGGATCAGTGCGGTGACGAGTGGCATCCACTCATTGTGGTGGAGCGGTCACGTGAAGTGGCCGACTACTTGAACTCCGGCACCGCGGTGTCGTTCTTGAAGGCGTCGAAGACCTGCTTGGACTTGCCGGCGTCCCAGAGCACGGCGGACTCGCCGGTCTTGGTCCGGTAGTCCGGGTTGCCGATCGGCACGGTCAGCGACTTGCCGCTGCCGCCGTTGACGTCCTTCATGGCGAGGAAGAGCGAGCCGAGGTCGGTCAGCCCGCAGTCCTCGTCGACGATCAGGGTGCCGAGCGCGGAGTCGACCAGCGGGTAGAAGGTGAACGGGTTCATCAGGTTGCCCGGGGAGGCGGCCTGGTGGGCGAGGGCGCCGAGGAACTTCTGCTGGTTGCGCATCCGGCCGAGGTCCTGGTCGGCCATCTGGTGGCGCTGGCGGACGAAGGCCAGGGCCTGCTTGCCGGTGAGGGTCTGGTCGCCGGCCTTGAGGTCGAGCCCGGAGTCCTTGTCCTTGACGTCCTGGTCGATCTTCATCTCGACGCCGCCGATCGAGTCGACGATGCCGACGAAACCGCCGAAGCCGATCTCGGCGTAGTGGTCGATCCGTATGCCGGTGTTCTGCTCGACGGTCTGGACCAGGAGGCGGCCGCCGCCGTTGCCGAAGGCCGAGTTGATCTTCGCGGTGGTGCCCTTGACCGGCTTGCCGTTGCTGCCCGGGTGCTCGGGGATCGGCACCCAGGAGTCGCGCGGGATGCTCATCAGGGTGTTCCCGTTGTCCCCGACGTGCAGGATCATCATCGAGTCGCTGCGCTTGCCCTCGGTGTCGTGCCCGGTGTGCAGGTCGTCCTGCTCGGAGTCGGTGAGGCCCTGGCGGCTGTCGGAGCCGACGATCAGCCAGTTGGTGCCCTTGCCCGCGGCGGGGCGGCCGGGGTAGTCGGCGAGCACGTTCTCGTGGTTGAGCTTGGAGTCCGCCCAGAACCAGGTGGAGACGGCGGTCACCATGACGGCGATCAGCAGGCCGAAGACCGACCACTTCACGATCCGCCGCCGCGGCCAGCGCCGGGCCTGGGCACCGGGCGGGCGGGTGCCGCCGGGGCCTCCGGGACCGCCGGGGCGGCCCTGACCACCCTGGCCCCCCTGCCCGCCGGGACCGCCGGGCCCGCCCGGGCC
>NZ_JBSFJC010000246.1:0-5836 GCF_053597855.1 Kitasatospora sp. NPDC001225 | reverse complement strand
GGTACCGTGGCGGCGCGCCACACCCCTCGGGCGGCCGGTCGGCGGCGGACTGCCGGCGGGTCAGTGCAGCCAGGGCTGGTAGTTCGGGTTGTCCACGCAGCCGGACTCGACCAGGGAGGCGGTGGCCCGGTCGACCGGGCAGGCCCGGCTGATGAAGTGCCGGTCCACGCCGCCGGGGAACGCGACCTCCACCTGGTCGGCGTACTGGTGCTGGTCGCCGATGGTCGCGTTGACGTCGATGCCGCCGGGGGCGTCGATGAAGTAGTCCCAGGGCACCTTCTTCCACTTCTTGTACAGCTCGGGGTCGTAGGTGGTGCTGACGAACGGCGAGGGCTGGTTCTGCAGGACGTAACTGGTGATGTCGTACTGGCCGTTGACGGTGTCCTTCGGCGCGAAGCCCTGCTCGAAGATGACGGACGGGTCGCGGCCGTCCGAGCGGAAGAGCGGGTGGCAGTTCTTGCGCCAGTGCGGCGTGGGGGTGATGCGGGGTACGTCCACCCGGCGGTCCACGGCGGCGTACAGCGGGTCCGGGCCCTCCGGGATGCTCTCGAAGGTGCTGGCGGGGAGGGTGACGGCGGGCCGGTCTGCGCAGTCGTCGGCACGCAGTTCGGCCTCGTCGGCGAAGTCGATGCGCCGGCCGTCCAGGACGATGGCGACGGCCTCGGTGCCGAGTTCACGGACGATGACGCCGTCGCACTGGGGGCCGCTCCAGAGCGCCTCCCCGCTGGGGTCGAGACAGCTGAACGGGGCGGCGTCGGCCTGGGCAGCGGGGGCGGCGGCGGCCAGGCCCTCGGGGGTGAGCACGACGGCGCAGGCGAGGGCGACCGCGCCGGCGGCCGTGCGGATTCGAATGTTGATCACGGCCGTTACCCTGGCCGCCCGCTGCCCCGGGGGTACCGCAACTCACCCGATCGAGGGCGTGTCAACGGCTTTGGTGGACGCCTTCAGGCGTCCCGGTCCGCGTGGATCGGGCGGGCGCGCTCCATGGCGGCCCGCCTCCCCGCCGTCAGCCGACGACGACCGGCTCACCGGTCAACTCGACACCGGACCGGCCGAGTTCGGCGACGGCCCGGGCGGTGGTGTCGGCGGCGACGCCCGCGGTGTAGTCGAGCAGGACCCGGACGGCGAAGTCGGCCCGCACCCCGTCGAGCGCGGTGGCCTTCACGCAGTGGTCGGTGGCGATGCCGACCACGTCCACCTCGGTGACGTCCCGTGCGCGCAGCCAGTCCGCGAGGGCGGTCCCGTCCGAGGTGAAGCCCTCGAAGCCGCTCTTGGAGGCGGAGTGCGCGCCCTTGTAGAAGACCTCGTCCACGATCGTCTCGGCCGTGGGCGCGAAGTCGGGGTGGAACTCGCCCCCTTCGGTGCCGACGACGCAGTGCACGGGGAAGGAGTCCTTGAAGTCCGGGTGGTCGGAGAAGTGGCCGCCCGGGTCGAGGTGGTGGTCGCGGGTGGCGACGACGTGCGTGTACTCGCGGCCGGCGGTGCGTTCGACGAGCTCGGCGATGGCGCGGGCCCGCCCGGCACCGCCTCCGACCGGAACGGCCCCACCCTCGCAGAAGTCCTTCTGCACATCGACGACGATCAGTGCACGCCCCACGGCACAGGCCTTTCTCACGGGAGTCTCGGTCCCCCACCCGTGCCCTGCCGGACGGCGGCCCGCGCCTCCCGTGCGTGATGTTCACCCGGGCCGCGCAACCTCGGAGGTGCGGCTCCGCTCACCCGGACGGGAACCGGACCGACTCTGGACCGGGCTGCCGGGGCACCTGCGGGGATTCCGGGCGGATCGGCGCATTCATGACCATCAGCAATCAGAATTGTTCAATAGCGGTTCACTACGGGGCAGTTCCGACCTTTCGGTCATGGCCGCCGACCGCACTCCGTACTGTTGTGAAGTGAGCGCGCCCCGGTCGCCTTCCGACCCGGTTTGATCGCTGACTGTTACTATCCGGTGACAATTCGCCCATGATCGATGGGCGGCCCAGGACGTCCCCACAGATGGCAGAGCCCGAATCGCGGCATCCACGCCTTCGGGCGAGCAACCACCTCCCCCGGAAAGGGGTACCCGTGATCGTCTCCAAGCGGAACCGCCTGCGCCTGGCCGCCGTGGCCACCCTCAGCACCCTCGCCCTCGGCCTGGCGGGCACCGCCCTGGCGGCCGGCCCCACCGCCACCGACCCCGCGCCCACCGGGCCGTCCGTCACCGCGCCGTCCGTCACGCCCCAGCCCGCCACCCCGCAGGCGGCCACGCAGGCCACCATCACCGCCAAGCCGTCGGTCACCACGGTCCAGGCGTGGGAACTGTTCCGGGTCACCGGCACGACCACCGGGCTCAAGGCGGGAACCACGGTGACCCTGCAGCAGAAGCAGAACGGCGCGTGGGTCACCCTGCCCGCCTCGGTGCCGACGACCAGCAGCGGCGCCTACTCGCTCGGTGTGAAGCTCGGCATCACGGGCCTGAACGAGCTGCGCATCGTCAGCGGGGACGTCGCCTCCCCGGTCTTCACCGTCACCGTGCGCTGACACCGGTCACGGCCCTCTTCTCCGCGACTCGCGGCCCGGGGCAGGCGGCACACCAGGAGCCACCCGCCCCGGGCCGAACACGAACTGCGCCTGGCCCTCGGCCTGTTCGACGCACTCGGTACACCCATCCAGAGGACCTGCGACAGCGCGGCATCGACGCCTGTCGGTCGAGGGGCGCCCCACCCCGTACGGCCCGGGCATCCCCCGGTGCCGGGCCGTACGAGCACGCCAGGACCCGCACGGCACCGATCCGGCTACCCGGCCTCAGGGCCGGGCCACCTCGGCACGCCGTGCGGGTCCGCGTCGGGGAGTGCGGGTCAGCGCACCGTGACGGTGAACACGGGCGAGGCGGTGCTGCCGCTGACGATGCGCAGCTCGTTCAGGCCCTTGATGCCGAGCTTCACGCCGAGCGAGTAGGAACCCTTGCTGTTGGTGTGGACGGAGGCGGGCAGGGTGACCCACGCGCCGTGCTGCTTCTGCTGCAGGGTCACCGTGCTTCCGGTCTTGAGGCCGGTGGTCGTGCCGGTGACCCGGAAGAACTGCCACGCCTGGACGGAGGAGACCGACGGCTTGGCGGTGATGCCGGCCTGCGCGGCGGCCGACTGGGCGGCGGACACGGGCTGGACGGCCGGGGTGGCCGCCATGGCGGTGCCCGCCAGCCCGACGGTGAGCGCGCTGAGGGTGGCCACGGCGGCCAGGCGCAGGGAGTTCCGCTTGGAGACGATCACGGGTGCACTCCTTTCACAGGAGGGTTCGGCCCGAGGCCCGATCGATGCGATCGACGTGACTCGGGCTCTGTCACCTATAGGGACGCCCCGCTGGGCACGTCGGTTGTGGACGGAACGTCACTTTCTTGTAACAGCAGGCGAGTTCGCCATCAGGGTCAGGGCGGACAGGCCAGGCCGGATCACATGAGCTTCCGGCTGCCGCCCTCCTTTGTCAGAGCACCCACGTTGATCGGCTGGAGGATGACGGTGATCGCGCCGGCCGAGAAGTGCTGCACCGGGCCGCCGGTGTTCCGCCCGTGGAAACTGTGCGGCAGCGCCTGCCCGTTGGTCGGGTCCGTGCCCGCCGTATACATGTCGACGATGCCCTCGTACCCCTGCCGGGCCTTGGCGTCGTTGCCGTCCGCGGCCTGCTCCACGGTGATCCGGTCGTCGCCGTCCTCGGCGACGACCGCCGCCACGTGGTAGGGCCACCCGCTGGTGTTGTCGGGGTGCTCGAAGTCCTCGTCCCACGCGGTCTCCACGATGGCGAACGCCTGGCCGGTGCCCGGCCGTTCCTCGCCGTTCGCGTTCGGGCCGCCGGGCCGGGCGTTCGCGTAGGCCGCCGCTCCCTGCGCGTTCTCCGCGTCGCCCAGGCCGAACTGGTGGCCGCCCAGGGCGAATTCGCTGGCGTCCTGCCCGAGGGCCAGCCGCTGCCGGTGCATGATCTCCTCGGCGGTGTGGGCACAGTCCGCGAGGAAGGACGTCTTCGGCTCGTACTCCGCGTACGTGCGTCCCGCGATCTGCCCGCTCTGCCCGGTGGCCTTGCAGTACCGGGGCGCCGGGGCGCCTTCCGCGACCCAGATGACGGTGGTGTCCGCCGCGGGATCGGCGGTCAGGAGGTAGAGGCCGTTCTGCGAGACCCGTGCGGGCCCCAACTCCTCGGTGGTGACCTGGGCGTAGCGCTGGACGGCCGTCGTGCCGGCGGCGCGCGCCGTACCCCGGGCCGTGGTGTCCGCCTTCCGCTGGACGGGGGCCTCTTCGAGGCCGTGGTCGCTCTGCTCGGGCATCCGGCTCATCACCCGGACCGCGTTGGCCTCGGCCTCGCGCTCGAAGCGGTCCCCGGGGTCGGAGACGCTCAGCCCGGACCCGTTGTCCGTACCGGCCACCGGACCCTGGCGCTGCTGGATGACGTGCGTCAACTCATGGGCGAGGGTGTGCTTGTCAGCGCCGCCGTCGCCGATGACGACATGGCTGCCGGAGGTGTAGGCACGGGCGCCCACCTCGGCGGCGGAGTCGCGGGCCGCGGAGCCGGTGTGCAGACGGACGTCGGAGAAGTCGGCGCCGAAGCGGGATTCCATGTCCCGGCGCAGCGGTTCGTCCAGCGGCCTGCCCGGCGTGCGCAGCACGTCGTGCACGGCGGAGCGCTGCACCGGCTCCTCAGTGGGCGGCTGGTGGCCGCAGCCCGCGCCGTGCCGGTGCCCGTGCCCGCTCCGCTGGAGCATCCGGACGACGGCCGCGTTGCCGACGGTGCGCTGCAGTCCGAGGAGCTCGTCGGGCGCCTGGCTGCCCGGGGCCTCCCCGGACCGTGTGGCCGCACTCCTGGGGGTGCGCTGCGGCTGCTTCTCGTCCTTCGTCGGCTCGTGCGCGTGCATGGAACTCCGCTCGTGGGGACGGCAGTTTCGTGGTCTTCCCCCTACATACCCGGTGCGGCCCCCGCGGGTAAGGGGCGCGAGGGCACGATGCACTGCCCGTACGGGCAACACGTCCGCACCGACGAGCACCGACGAGCACCGACGGCCGAGCCCGACCCGGGCGAACCGTCAGCCGCGCGGCGGCAGCCGTCGGGTGATCCGGCCGAACAGGTCCTCCAACGGCTCGCCGAGGTCCCGGCCGAACTCGGTCAGCCCGTAGGTGACCTGGGGCGGCGTCGTCGGCTCGACCTTCCGCCAGACCAGGCCGTCCTGGACCAGCGCGCGCAGGGTCTGGGCGAGCATCTTCTCGCTGATGCCCTGGATGCTCTCGCGCAGCTCGTAGAACCGGAGGTCGTTGGCCCGCAGGGAGATCAGCACCCAGATGCCCCACCTGCTGGTCACGTGGTCGACCATGTCGCGCGCGGGGCAGTCGGTGTGAAACACCTCATACCGCCGCCCGGTTTCGGCCTGCTTGTCCTGCGCACCTACCTCCATGTCCTGAGCTTACGTCAAGGTACGTCCTTACCAAGGGTTAGCCGCCGCTCCTAGCGTGAAGGCCACAGAGTCCGTCGGGCAAAAGGAGCTGACCATGATCGTGGTGACCGGGGCTACCGGGAATGTGGGCCGACCGCTGACGCGGGCGCTGGCGAAGGCGGGCCTGCCGGTGACGGCCGTGTCGCGGCACGCGGCGCCCGTGCCGGACGGTGTCCGCCACGTGGCGGCCGACCTGGCCGATCCGGCCGGCCTCGCACCGGCGCTGGCCGGGGCGGAGGCGCTGTTCCTGCTGCTGTCCGGCGACCTGCACGCCGCCGGAGCCGGGGCGGGCCGGACAAAAGCCCGGGGCCCGGCCGCGGGGGGGCGGCGGGGGGGGCAGCTAGGGGATGAGGGGGTGGGGAGACGGGCCCGGGGCCCCCCGCG
>NZ_JBSFJC010000245.1:0-5940 GCF_053597855.1 Kitasatospora sp. NPDC001225 | reverse complement strand
GGCCTGGCCGAAGCGGCGACGGGCCGCTCCTGCACAGGAAGTCGACGGGGCCGACTTCCTGTGCTTACGGGTGGGTTGCGCGGGCGCGGCAGTGGGTGAGGGCGTAGGTGATGCGGCGGTCGGAGGGGAGGGTGGTGGCGAGGAGTTCGCCGGCGGTGACGAGGGTGGTCCAGTAGAGGGCGGGGTCGCCGGTGCGGGGGAGGGGGTGGGCGGCGGTGAGGGAGAGGTAGGCGGTGGCGAGGTTGCCGGTGGTGAACCAGCGCTGGAGGCCGTGCCGGTGACCGGGGCGGAGGCTGCCGTGGGCGTCGACGGCGGTGAGGAGGTGGTCGACGACGGCGAGTTCGGTGTCGGTGAGGGACTTGGGGACGTCGAAGACGCCGAGGGCTTCGAGGAGTTCGCCGGTGTCGGTCTCGGTGTCGGGCCGGGGGTCGGCGAGGAGGGCGTCGTAGCAGTCGTTGAGGCGGCGGGTGGTTTCGGCGTGGGGGATGTCGAGTGCGAGGCAGACGGCGCGGGCGACGGGCAGGGGCGGGTGGCCGAGGCGGGCGATCAGGGCGTAGGTGGCGGCGGGTGTGGTGCCACGGGAGAGGGTGTGCCGGGCGAGGGTCGTGAGGTGCATGGGGAGTCGGGCTTTCAGACGGTAGTGGGGGCGATGTGGGCCCAGACGAACTTGCCGATGCCGTACGGGCGGGAGGCGCAGCCCCAGCGCTCGGCCAGCTCGTTGACGAGGTAGAGGCCGCGCCCGTGCTCGTCGTCAGGCGCGGCGGTGCGGACCGACGGGCGGCTGCTACCGGCGTCGTGTACCTCCAGCCGCAGCCGGGAGCCGGTGAGGGCGAAGCGGACTTCGATGTGGCAGTCGTCGGGCCCGTCGGAGTGCTGGACGGCGTTGGCGAACAGCTCGCCGAGGAGTAGTTCGGCGGTGTCGCGGTAGCGGTCCCCGGAGGGTAGCCCGGAGAGGTAGGCACGGATCAAGTACCGGGCCAGGGGCGCGGATTCGGCCCGGGAGGAGAGACGGGCGACGAAAGCCCGGGGGCGACGGGAAGTGGGCATGAGGGAGCACCTTGGAAGCAAAAGGAGAGGGGGCTATCCACGTCATCGTTGGCGATCTGCCAGCGATAGACAGTCAGTTGCCCGTGGCAGTAGTAGGTTCGCCACCAGGCGGTTGTCTGATCTGCTCGTGTCCCGGTTCGGTAGATCCGAGGGCGTAGGTCTTGAAGTCGGCGCGCTCGCCGGTGGGGGCGAACCCGGCCTTGCGGAGGACGCGGCCGGAGGCGGGGTTCTCCGGGCGGTGCTTGGCGCGGACCTCCCGCAGGCCGAGGTGACCAAAGGCGAGGGCGAGGAGCCTGCGGACCCCTTCGGTGGCGTAGCCGCGGCCCCAGGCGTCCGCGCGCAGGATGTAGCTGATGGCCGCGACGGGGCTGTCGCGATGGAGCTTGACGACGCCGAGGAGGTCACCGTCGACGTCGAGGCCGAGCACGTACAGCGTGCGCGGTGACTGTGCCGCTGCCGCCGTGATGTCGCGCAGGCGGTAGCGGGCTTCGTCGGCGTCCATGGGTGCGCGGCCCAGGTACTTCGTCGACTCCGCGCTGTAGATCCGGAGCAGGGCTTCCTCGTCGCCGGGGCGCAGCTCCCGCAGCTCGATCATCCGCCCACCGCTTCGATGAGCTCGGCCAGTTCGGCGGCGGTGGGCCGCTCGTCGGGGGCGGCCAGCAGGACGCAGCGCAGCCGGGCCTGGAGAGCGGGCCAGGGCATCGCGGTGGACATCGGGATGCCCCGGTGGGCAATGGCCTTGCGGATCTCCTCCACGGGCGTGCCCTTTGGGAGGCCTGCGGTGTCGTAGTCCAGCGGCCACGTGCCGGTGGTGCAGGTCCACAGAGTTCCGGCGAGGGCGTAGACGTCGGCGGTCTGGGTCGTGGTGACGGGCTGGGGGCCGTTGATGATCCGGGCGGCCAGTTCGGGCGCGGTGAGGTGGATCATCGTGCCCTCGAACGTCGGCCACGGGGTGCTGTCGATCCTGCGGGACCAGGCGAAGTCAATGAGGCGCACCTTGTCCTCGCCGTGGATGCCGTGTGCGGGCTGGAGGTCCCCGTGCACCCACCGGTCGGCGTGGAAGTCCGCCACTGCGCGGCACAGTCCGACGGCGGCGGCGAGGGCTTCGTTCTTCCCGCCGTCGCCCTTGCGCACGGGGCGGAAGACCTGCCAGGTGGAGGGGCCAGCCAGCCATGGGGTGACGTACCAGATGCCGTCGGCGAAGCGGCCGGCGGTCACGGTGTAGCCGGGGAGTTGGTCGAGGACGGAGGCTTCGCGGGCGGTGACCTCGGCGGCCTCGCCGGTGCCGAGCTTGATGCTCACCACACCGCGCGGACCGCTGGCCTTCCACACCGCCGAGCCCCGGCGGTTGCTGATCTCCTTCAGCTCCACCGGCCCGCAGACGGCCTCCGCTGCGCTCAGCGCTTCGCGGGCCTCGGCAAGGAACTCGCCCATTCTCGAACTGCCTTCCATTCACAAGGGATGTGCTCGAACACGTCGCGGCTGTCGTCGGCCGAGACCGCCAACGCCGCCGCGAGGTCCGGGGTGGTCTCCAGAAACTGCGGGTCCAGCGGCCGCACGCCCGCCCGTACCGGAAGGAGAAGGACGGCGGGATGCTCTGCCCGCGCCGGCCGGACTTGACGGTGCCCTGGGGGAACTTGCCGAACATGACTCCGACCGGGGCGTACAGGTGCTTCAGCGCACGCGAGGAGGTCGGGCAGGGCCGGGGCCGGCACTCGGGGCGAACGCGGCCCACCCGGCTGCTGGGCGGCCAGGCCGTTCCGCCGTAGGTGGTCCTCGGCGGATCTGCGCGGCCCGGGCGTCAGTGGCGGGCATGGTGCTGGTGGACATGTGGGCTCTCTTGCTGGGGTCGAGGTCGCGGCACGGGGTTCTACGGCGGGGGAGCACCGTCGTTCGCAGAAGACCGAGTTGGTACTAGGCTGCCGCTGGCACTGGCGATGCTGTAGTCACGAAGTTACGGCCTGTGAATCCAGGGTTCGACGGACTGCCAGTACGAGTTGCCGAGACGCTCGAGGCCAAGGGGGCCTGGAATGGCTGGTCGGACGCCATCGAGGCGCACCGAGACACTGACTGGCAGTCGGTCCGAGTCGCCGCAGGTCCCTGAAGGGGTGGTTGCCGGCTTTCTGTTCAAGGTGATCCGAGAGCAGATCCCGAAAACCCAGGACGATTTGGCCATAGACCTGGGTGTCGACAAGAGCACCATTCAAGGTTGGGAGTCCGGCCGCCGGCCACTCTCCTCCACCCGGGCCGGGAACCTGGTGGTGCTGCGCCGCAAGCTGATCCTGCTCGGCGCGCCGACTAGGCTGGTGGACCTGATCGGCCTCGCCATGGACGCGGACTTCGTCCTCGGCGAGATACTGCGGTTCCGGCCAACGAAGGCTGAGGTTCTGGAACATCCGCTGGCCGGGTGGGTGCTCACTCGGGACACCACACACATGATCGGCTGGGCTATCAGCGGGGTTCTGCCCGGCGTCGTGGCCGCCGAATTGAGCATTCCTGCGGCCCGACGTGGTCCGGTCTCCGCTGGGGCGCTCCTCGGACAGGACGCGCGCTCGCGCTTCTTCGACAACCTTCGGCATACCGCCGACCTGGTGGAGGTTGGCGGAGAGGAGACCGCCCTACTCCGGAGACAGGTCTGGTACCTGTCTTCTTACGACCGAACTCGCGATGTGGGCGAGTGGTTTGGCGGGATGCAGCGTAGAGGTCGAATTCCGTCGGCTGGTTCTGGGTGGTCACCCCGCTGGGCCGAAGCTCGGTCGATCGCAGCCGCGCTGGCGCGACAAGGGGACCTCGAGCTACTCCGGGACTTCATCGCCCGCTCGATCACCGACAAGGACGACTTCGAGACCGCGAACCTGAACTACTGGGCCCACTGGCTCGGGCTCGACTCACGTCCTCAGACCAGCGACGACTTCATGGCCGAGCAGGAACGCCCGGCGTGGGACGCCTCCTCGCTTCTGCGACAGTTCGCCATCCGGCTGGATCGCGCGGGCGAGTACACCGACCTGTACGTCCATTCGATCTGGGCACTCATGCTCACTCGGCGCGGCTTGGCCGACGCGGACCCCCATACAGCACGCGACCTGGCCGCACGAGTGTGCACCCTCCTTGACGGTGACGGCCTTTCACGGCAGTCCCGTCGAGAGCTGGAGTCTGTGCACTACGGTCTGCGGGTAGGCGGTTACAGCAACAACCGATCCAGCAGCGAAGGACAGCCATGACGGACGACAAGCAGGCGAGGGGCACCGCGAGCTACCTGTTCGAGGCGGGCATGCTCAAGCGGGCGAAGCGCCAGGGCTGGTGGATCGCCGGCGTCAAGGATCCCGAGTCGATCGCCGAGCACTCGTTCCGGACGGGTGTCATCGGCGCGGTGCTCGCGATGATGGAGGGTGCCGACCCGGCCAAGGTCGCCCTGCTGTGCCTGTTCCACGACACCCAGGAGACCCGGGTCAGCGATATCCCGCACATCAGTCGGCGCTACCTCACCGCGGCGTCGAACGAGCGGGTGACCGCCGACCAGGTCAGCGCCGCCCACCCGGCCGTCGTTGCCGGACTCCAGGCCCTCGTGGAGGAGTACGAGAACGCCGAGAACCTGGAAGTCACCGTCGCCCACGACGCGGACAAGCTGGAGTGCCTGATCCAGGCCGTGGAGTACCGCGAGCAGGGCTACCGGAACGTGCAGCCGTGGATCGACAGCAGCCTCGGCAGCCTCAAGACCGAGTCGGCCCACGCCCTCGCCGAAGCCGCACTGACCATGACGTCCCTGGAGTGGCAGAAGGTCTACCTCGCGTGACGCCACCGACACTCGTCTTCGACCGCTTTTCGGCGCTTGACAGTGCCATCTGACAAAGGAGTTACGCATGTCGACTGATGGGCGGATCTTCCGCGAGGCGTGGATCGCGGGCGTGTCGAAGCACTACCCGGGCGAGCCGAAGGCCGGCTATGTCGCCCCGTGGGAGGAGACGCCCGAGTGGGAGCGGGAGTGCGCCGCTGCCGTGTTCGGGCAGGTCCGGGACTTCATCAGTGTGAGCGGCGGCAACACGTCCAAGCTCACCCGGGAGCAGAAGGGCCGTTTCGTCGCTACGTGTTGGATCGCTCAGATCCACAAGCACATCGAGAATCCGAAGCCGGGCTATGTCGCCGACTGGGTCGATCTGCCGTCGTGGCAGCAGGAGACCGATGCGGACATCTTCGAAGCGATCGAACGCGCCCGTTCCTGAACACCGCGCTCGGCGTGGGAAGTCGGCCCCGCCGACTTCCCACGCAATAGGTGGGGGCGTACGTGGTGCGGGGGCGGAGCTTCACGCTCGAACGGTTCGCACTCTTCGTAGTCGCTGTGCTACTTTCCGCATCATCAACAGAACATAGGAGACCCCGGCGGTGCTGTAACACCCCGGGGTCAGGCACCAGGAGCAACAGACTCCCAATGCAGATTCATCGTAGCGCGCGCACGCGCGCGTTCACCGTCCTTCCGAACGGCCTGTTGCAGGACCGGCGGTTGAGTTACACCGCCCGTGGCCTCCTCGCCGACCTGCTCTCCCGCCCCGACGGGTGGCGGGAGGACGGGCGGCAGATGGCGGACAGCAGTCCGCAGGGGCGGGGTGCCGTCCGGCGGGCGCTCAAGGAGCTGAAGGACGCCGGGTACTACCGGGTCGACAGGGTCCGGATGGCCGACGGGACGGTCCGGTCCGAGGCCCACGTCTTCGACACCCCGCAGCCCGAACCGGCTGTCCCCCGCCCGGCCTCCGGTGGAGGGAGTTCCGGCCGCGCTGTCACCCCTCCCGTAAAGGACCCGGGGCAAGAACCCACCCTCCCGGATGAACGGACGCGGGCCGCCGTGGCCACCCTGTTCCGGGTGATCCGGCCCGAACCCCGCCTGCGCCTCGGCGAGGC
>NZ_JBSFJC010000244.1:0-5945 GCF_053597855.1 Kitasatospora sp. NPDC001225 | reverse complement strand
CGTGCACGCGGCCGCCGTCCTCGGCGTCGTGCTGCTGATCGCCGTGGCGGGCAGGAGAGTCGCGCGCCGTCTCCAGCAGCCGACCTCGCTCGCCCAGGGCGGGGCGCGGATCACCGCCGTCGGCCGCACCTGCTTCGAGTACGAGGTGACCAACCCGAACGCCGAACCGTACGACTACACCGTGGTGTTCAACGGCCCCGATCCGGACCGGGGCGCGGCGGTGTTCGGCGACCCGGGCGGCGGCGCGGGCGGGGGAGGGAACCTCACCCGGACCGTCACCGGGCTCGCCCCCGGCGCCACCGAGAAGGGGCGGATCGACCTGGCCGCGCCCGGCGCGACCGGGCCGGGCTCCCGCCCGGGCGCGCCCACCCTGGGACGGTCCGACAACCCCCGCCCGCCGAAGCCGGAGCTCCTCCAGGTCCGCAGCGTGCCCACCGCCGAGGCGCCCAGTGCCGGCGGCCCCTGCCCGCCCTCCGGCCTGCGGCTGTACGCCGACGAGGGCAGCGCCGCGATGGGCCTGCGCGCGGTCGGCCTGCACCTGCGCAACTGCGGGACGGCCACCGTCACCCTCGACGGCTACCCGCAGGTGCAGCCGCTCGACCCCGACCACAAGCCCCTCGACGGCGTGCGGATCCTGCGCGGCGGCGCCGAGATCGCCTCCGGCACCGGCGCCGACAACCCGCCGCAGAAGATCGCCCTGGGGCCGGGGGAGGGCGCCCGCGCCACCCTGGTGTGGCGCAACACCACCGAGGCCGGCGCCGGGGACCCGCAGAACGCCCCCTACGTCCGGGTGCGCGCCACCGCCGACGCGGCCCCCGTGATGGTCGTCCCGGAGCTCGACCTCGGCACCACCGGCCGCCTCGGCGCCGGCGCCTGGGCCCGGGAGGACGCGAACGACAAGCCGTCGCCGGACCCGAGGCCCTGAGGCCCTGAGGCCCTGAGGTCCTGGAGAGGGAAGGACGGCCCGGCACGCTCCCCCGTGGCGTGCCGGGCCGTCGGCGCGTAAACGGAACGAGATGTTCCGCCGCGCGGTGTTCACTCGTGGAGGATGCCAGGGAGACACCCCCGCCGTGTTGGCACCGAGTCGACAGTCCTTGGCACTGGGTGGACAGGTGCGGCCTTCCGGCCCGTCCGTGCGCGCGGGGTGCTCGCGGTGCGGGGTTCTCGGGGGGCGTGGGTCGGCCGGCGGCCGGTGTTGTGCAGGAGGCGCAGCACCGCGTCGGTGTCCAGGCCTTCGCAGGCGGCGTCCATCGCGGCGTAGAGGGACTCCTCGATCCCGGCGACCTTGGTGGCGCGGCCGTGCCGCCCGTGCGGCTAACCGCCGGCGCCCCCGGCCAGGGCCTGCTGGCGGTGCTCGCTGGGGGAGAGGCCGTACGCGGTCCTGAAGGCGCGGCTGAACTCGGCGGCGCGGGGCAGGCCGCAGCGGGTGGCGACGGCGTGGACGGGCAGGTCGCGCAGCGCGGGGTCGGCCAGCTCGCGGCGGGCCCGCTCCAGCCGGCGGCGGCGGACGAAGGCGGCGACGGTCTCGCCGCCGGACTGCCGGGTGAACAGGCGGTGCAGGTAGCTGACCGAGATGTGGTGGGCGGCCGCGATCACGGCGGGGGTCAGCTCCGGGTCGTGCAGGTTGCGTCCGACGAAGGCCCGGACGTTCTCGACCAGGGCCCGCTGCCGGGTGTCGTCGGGTACGGCGGCCTCGGCGTCCAGTTCCCGGGCGAGCCAGGCGGCCACCAGGTCGACCACGATGCCGCCCAGCCGGGGGGTCTCGACCGGGCCCAGGACGGCGGCCTGCCGGTCCAGGCCGACGAGGAACTCCGAGAGCAGCGCGCAGGCGCCCTCCCGGGAGGAGAACCCGCGGCCCAGCAGCTCGTGCACCCGGTGCGGCGGCAGCGGCAGCAGGGCGGTGGGGAAGTCGACGCCGACGGCCTCGATCCGGCGCTCCGCGGGCGCCTGGGCGCGGGAGCCGAAGGCCCGCAGGTCGAAGGGGTGGGAGCTGTCGAGCATGTGCAGGTTGCCGGGCCCGAAGGTCTCGGTGCGCCCGCTGCCGGGGGTCAGGACGAAGCCGCCGTCGAGCAGCAGGGTCAGGTGGAACACCCCGAGGTCCGAGCGGCGCACCCGGCGCTCGGTGCGCTGGAAGCGGGTCGGCGGGAAGGAGGTCCGCAGGAGGGTCACCGGCCCGAGCTCCAGGCGCCGCATCTCCGCCCGGAAGTCGTCGGAGTGGTCGCTGGTCACCTCGCTGTCCCGGGTGCGGCTGACCAACTCCCGCCAGCACTCGAACCGTTCCCTCTCGGGTACGCCCTCGCCGCGGAACACGCTCGCCGTGCTCGTCGCCACTGTCCGCCCTTCCCGTCCGGGGTCCGTCCCCTTCCCTGCCCGGTCGGGCTCCCCTTCCCCACCAGGTGTCACCGGCTCCTCGCAGCCGGTGACACCGAAACCTACAAGGTCAGGCCCGGTGTCCTCCGCCCGGGGGCCCGGAGCCCGGCCGCGCTCCGCCCGGGGCGGCCGTCGCCCGCCGGGAAATCCGGTGAACCGGCCGTCCGCCACTGCCCGTTGGCATGAACGCAGGGGCCCGACAGGCCCTGCTCCCATCGGAGGGCGGCGTACGGGGCGCGTCCCGTACCGCCGTCGACGAGACCGTGCCGCGGCCGGTCGGGAACCGCGCCGCAGCGGAAAGAGGGGAACGATGAGGAACACCGGAAGGACCAGGCGCACGCTCGCCTTCGCCGGCGCCGCCCTGGCGCTGGCCTCGCTCACCGGGCTGACGACGGCCACCAGCGCGTCCGCCGACGTCAACAGCGAGTGGAACTGTTCGCGCAACCCGAGCGGCTGGGACCACATGAACTGGGGCAGCTGCCTGCTGCCCGGTGACTCGCTCGTCTCCGCCAACGGCGCCTACCGGTTGACCTACCAGACCGACGGCAACCTCGTGGAGTACGACCGCTACGGCACCGCGATGTGGAACACCGCCACCTTCGGCGGCGCGGGCAAGGCGATCATGCAGTACGACGGCAACTTCGTCGTCTACGACACCTTCAAGAACGCCAAGTGGGCCACCGGCAGCGGCTTCGGCTGCAACCCCAGCGCCAACTGGGTGCGCATGCAGAACGACGCCAACATCGTCGTCTACCGCCCGCACGACAACAGCAGCCCCTGGGTCCCGGTCTGGTCCTCGCAGTCCGGCCGCGTCGGCACCTGCTGACACCCACCCGGCCCGTGCCCGGCACCTGCTGACACCGCCGGGCCCGTGACACCCGGCACCGGCGGCCGCACCCCCTGCGGCCGCCGGTGCCGGCGTCAGTTCCCCCGCGGCCGCTCCGCCTCCGTGGCGCCGCCCACCCGGGGGGCGCCGTCCGGGGCGCCGAGGGCGAGGGTGAAGCTGAACCGGTCGCCGCGGTACAGGGAGCGCACCTGCTCCAGCGGGCGCCCGGCGGCGTCCAGGCTGCGGCGGTGCAGCAGCAGCATCGGCAGCGCCGGCGGGGTGCCGATCAGCAGCGCCTCGCGCGGGGTGGCCAGCACCGTCTCGATCCGTTCCTCGGCGGCGCCCAGGCGCACCCCGTGCTCGCGCAGGTAGCCGTAGAAGGACCCCTCGGGGTCGAAGTCCCGGTCCAGCGCGGGCACCCGGGCCACCGGCACGTACGTGGACTCCAGCCCGACGCGCTCCTCGTCCGCGCGCAGCACCCGCTCCAGGTGCCACAGCGGCTCGCCCTCGGGGACCTCCAGCAGCCGGGCCACCGCCGCGTCGGCGGGCAGCCGGTCCAGGCCGATCAGGGTGCGGCCGGGGCGCAGGCCCTGGCGCGAGACGCCCTCGGTGTAGCTGCTCAGGGACAGCGGCTGCTCGATCTTCGGCCCGGCCACGACCGTGCCCCGGCCCTGCCGGCGCAGCCGGCCCTCCAGCAGCAGCTCGCGCAGCGCCTGGCGCACGGTGGCCCGGGCGACGCCGTGACGCTGCGCCAGATCGGCCTCGGTGGGCAGCCGCCCGCCCGGGCCCAGCTCGGCGACCAGCTCCTCCAGCCGCGCCTTGACCAGGTAGTACTTGGGCACCCGGCCGTGCTCGGGGACGCCGGCGCGGGCCGCTTCGGGGCCGGCCCGGGAGATGGGGTGGTTCACCGCGCAAGCCTACCGAGCGCCGCCCGGGCCGCACCGGGCCGTACGGGCCGAGCCCGGCGCCCCGGGGCCGTCGATCACGGAAGTGTAACGGGTCTGGTCTGAATTTCCGCGGTTGTTCATACAACCGTGGATCCGGCGAGGGCCCCTCCTCGCCCGCCCGGCGCATCCTCACTCCCGGTGCAACTGCACCGCACTGACGACCAGTTGGGAGCCCTCGATGCGCACCTCCCGCACCGCCGCCCTCGCCGCCGCCACGGCCCTCGCCGCCACCGCCGCCGCGCTGATCGCACCGACCACCGCCGCCACGGCCGCCGCCCCCGCCGCGACCGGGGCCACCACCGGGGCCGCCGTCGGTCCGTACCAGGGCCTGCCGAACGGCACCAAGCAGGCCAAGAGCCTGGTCATCGGCGTCGACGGCACCCGCTACGACAAGCTGCTCACCGCCGACGCCCCCGCCCTCAAGGCCCTGATGGCCGGCGGCATGACCGCCACCAGCAACCTCTACGCCAACCCGCTGGCCCCCACCCTCTCCGGCCCCGGCTGGTCGACCATCGCCACCGGCGCGTGGCCCGACAAGCACCAGGTGAAGGACAACAGCTTCACCGGCTCCCGCTTCGACCTGTTCCCCGACTTCGCCACCCGCCTGGAGAACGCCGACCCCACCACCTCCACCCTGGTGATCGGCTCCTGGAACCCCATCGCCGGCAACGTCTTCAACGGCCGCGCCGACCTGCGCCTCCAGGAGAGCGAGAACGACACCAAGACCGCCGCCGACGCCGTCGACTACCTCGCCCACGGCAACCCCGACACCACCTTCCTGCACTTCGACCAGGTCGACGAGGCCGGCCACAACCACGGCGGCACCAGCCCCGAGTACGCGGCCGCCCTGCACTCCGCCGACGCCCTGGTCGGCCAGGTCCTCCAGGCCGTCAAGTCCCGCCCCACGTACGCCTCGGAGGACTGGCTGATCGTCGTCACCACCGACCACGGCCACACCGACGCCGGCGGCCACGGCGGCAACAGCGCCAACGAGCGCCAGACCTTCCTGATCGCCAACGGCACCGGCTACGCCCCCGGCTCCCGCCGCTACGACGTCAAGCCCGTCGACATCGCCCCCACCGTCCTCAAGCACGAGGGCGTCGCCCTCGACCCCGCCTGGAAGCTCGACGGCCGCCCGATCGACGAGATCGCCCCCGACGCCTTCGACGCGCTGCGCCCGAGCCTTCAGGCCCGCGCCGACGAGAGCGGCATCCCGGCCGGGGTGAAGGGCTGGACCCACACCCCGCCGGCCGGCTGGAGCATCGACAACTCCCGCATGCCCAGCGGCGGCGTCACCGAGTGGCGCGGCTGGACCTTCGCCACCGACGAGTTCTGGACGGCCGCCCAGCTCGGCCAGTCCCGCGAGACCAACGTGCGCGCCCGCAACGTGTTCGCCGTCGCCGACTCCGACGAGTGGGACGACAAGGCGCACGGCGCCGGCCAGTTCGACTCCACCCTGGTCGGCCCCGCCTACCCGGTCTCCGGCGCGAGCCGCGGCGTGCTGTCCTTCGCCACGAACTACAAGGTCGACGGGCCGCAGACCGGCGACGTCTACGTGGTCTTCGACAACGGCGCCCCGCAGCTGGTGAAGTCCTACCGCAGCGACCTCAACACCGTCGAGAACCTCCCCGTCACCGTCCCCGCCGGCGCCACCACCGCCCGCTTCCAGTTCCGCTACACCGGCACCAACAGCGCCTTCTGGACCGTCGACCAGGTCTCCTTCACCGCCTCCTGACTCGGGCGGCGCGCGGGCGGGGGAGTGGGGACGCAACGGATCCTCCTCCAGCCGGCTGTGGGGGGCC
>NZ_JBSFJC010000243.1:0-6007 GCF_053597855.1 Kitasatospora sp. NPDC001225 | reverse complement strand
CCCCGGGTGGGGAGGGCCGGGCGACGGGCTCAGCCGGCCGGCGTGGGTGCGGGGGCGTAGCCGGCCGGGCGGGTGGTGAAGGTGCCGCGGCCCTGGGTGCGGCCGCGCAGGCGGCCCGCGTAGCCGAACAGTTCGGCGAGCGGGACCAGCGCGCCCACCAGGGCGGTGGCGCCGGGGCCGGGGTCGGTGGAGCGGACGTGGCCGCGGCGGGCGGCGAGGTCGCCGAGGACGGTGCCCAGCGCGTCCTCGGGCACGGTGACCGTCACCTCCGCGACCGGTTCCAGCAGGTGCATCCGCGAGGCGCGCAGGGCCTCGCGCAGGCCGAGGCGGGCGGCGGTGCGGAAGGCGAGCTCGGAGGAGTCCTTGGGGTGGGTGGCCCCGTCGGTGAGGGTGACGGCGACGCCGGTGACCGGGTGTCCGCCGAGCGGTCCTTCGGCCAGGGCGTCGCGGCAGCCCGCCTCGACGGCCTGCACGTACTCGCGCGGCACCCGGCCGCCGGTGACGGTGGAGGCGAACGCGAACTCCGCTTCGGCGCCGTCCGGCAGGGGGTGGACGTCGAGGACGAGGTGGGCGAACTGGCCGGCGCCGCCGTCCTGTTTGGCGTGGCGGTGGACGAAGCCGGTGACGCCCTCGACGAGGGCCTCGCGCAGGGCGACGCGCGGGCGGCCGACGACCGCCTCGATCCCGCTGTCGCGCCGGACCTTCTCCACCGCGACCTCCAGGTGCAGTTCGCCCAGTCCGGACAGGGTGCGCTGGCCGGTCTCGGGGTCGGTGGCCACGCGCAGCGAGGGGTCCTCCTCGGCGAGGCGGGCGAGGGCGGCGGCCAACTTGTCGGTGTCGGTGGCGCGGCGGGCCTCGACGGCGACCGTGACGACCGGTTCGGCGCTCACGGGGGCCTCCAGGAGGATCGGGTGGTCGGGGTCGCACAGGGTGGCGCCGACGCGGGTGTGCTTGGGGCCGACGACGGCGACGATGTCGCCGGCGCGGGCGTGGTCGGTCTCGGTGTGGCGGTCGGCCAGGACGGTGAGGATGCGGGCGACGCGTTCGCGGCGGCCGGTGGCGGTGTCGAGCACGGTGGCTCCCTTGTGGAGGGTGCCGGCGTACACGCGCAGGTGGGTGAGGCGCCCGGTGGGGGCGGCCGTGACCTTGAACGCCAGGGCGGTCAGGGGCTGTTCGGGGTCGGGGTCGCGCTGCTGGGTACGGTCGGCGGAGCGGGTGGGCGGGACGTCGAGCGGGGAGGGCAGGTAGGCGACGGCGGCGTCCAGGAGCGGTTCGATGCCGCGGTTGCGGTAGGCGGAGCCGCACAGCACCACGACGGCCTCGCCGGTGCGGGTGAGGTCGCGCAGGGCGGCGGTGAGGGTGGCGGCACCGACGGTTCCGTGGGCGCAGAACTCCTCCAGCGCCCGGGGGTGCAGTTCGGCGACGGCCTCCTCCAGGGCGCGGCGGCGTTCGGCGGCCGGGCCTTCGAGGTGGGCGGGCACCGGGCCGTGCGCCATGGCGCCGTCCTCGTGCCAGGTGAGGGCGCGCAGGTGGACGAGGTCGACGACGCCGGTGAACGACTCCTCGGCGCCGATGGGCAGTTGGACGGCCAGCGGGCGCGGGTGGAGGCGTTCGCGGATGGAGTCGACGGCGGCGTCCAGGTCGGCGCCGGCCCGGTCGAGCTTGTTGACGAAGGCGATGCGCGGCACGCCGTGGCGTTCGGCCTGGCGCCACACCGACTCGCTCTGCGGCTCGACGCCGGCGACCGCGTCGAACACCGCCACCGCGCCGTCCAGGACGCGCAGGGAGCGCTCGACCTCGTCGGCGAAGTCGACGTGGCCGGGGGTGTCGATGAGGTTGATCCGGTGCCCGGCCCAGGCGCAGCTGACGGCGGCGGCGAAGATGGTGATGCCGCGGTCGCGTTCCTGGGGGTCGAAGTCGGTGACGGTGGTGCCGTCGTGGACCTCGCCGCGCTTGTGGGTGGTGCCGGTGAGGTAGAGGATCCGCTCGGTGACGGTGGTCTTGCCGGCGTCGACGTGGGCGAGGATGCCGAGGTTGCGGACGGCGGCGATGCTGCTTGTGGTGGTGGTGCTCGCGGTGGTGGTGTGGGTGCGCATGGCCCGGGTGCCTTTCGAGGCGGTCCTGCTGGTGGGTGGGCGCGCGATTCGGCAGTGCCGACGGACCGTCGGATTCGTTGCCACACAGTGGGCTTACGGCCTCACGGGCCGGTGTCAGACGGTGGCGGCACTGCTCCGGTGCCGGCCGCGCAGCGGGCACCGGGAGAGGCGGGACACCAGGATCACCTCGTACCGCGACGCGGGAGAGGGGGCGGCGGCACTCTGCTTCGGCATGGCCGCCCGCCCCCTCTCCCCATCTCGTACGTCACGGTCGTCGCGTTCGGGCCGCGCGTCGGGGCGCGGCCGCGTGGCGAGTGTAGGGAAGGCGGGCCGGACGGTGCGACGGGTTTTACGGTGCGCGGGTTCTACGGCGCCCGGGTCTTACGGTGCGCGGGTTTTACGGTGCCGGGTCCCGCGGCGCGCGGAAGCGCAGGACCGGTTCGGACCAGCCGTCGTCGCGCACCCCGGCGTCCAGGGCGGCGCCGATGGCCCGTTCCTCGTAGCCGAAGTGGGAGTCCATGATGGCGGCGAGCCCGTCGAGTTCGCGTCCGATCGCCTCCAGGTCGGCGTCGGGCCGTCCGGCGGCCTGGTCGGCGAGGTGCCGTACCCGGCTGAGGATGCCGGTGATGAAGCCGTGGTCCTCGACGAGTTTGGCGATGGTCGGCGCCAGGTCGGGGCGTTCGCGCAGGAGTTGGGCGAACAGGCCGTCGTCCTCGCCCTGGTGGTGGTTGGTCAGGGCGGTGCAGAAGGCCAGGCAGTGGGTGAGGAGCCGGTCGTCGTCGCCGTCCGGGCGGGGCCGGCCGAGGTTCGCGCGCAGGTCGGCGAGGCGGCGGCGCAAGTCCTGGTGCGCGCGGGATAGTTGCAGGCTGAGGGCGGCCGTACGGCCGGTGGAGGGGGAGGCCACGGGTGGCGGTCCCTTCGGTTGCGCACCTCCATGCCTGACGCGGTCCGTCACCGGCACGCGATGCTCGCGCCAGCAGATCACGTGATCCGCCCGGCGGGCAAGCGGCGGGGCCCCGGCCCAAGTGACGCCCCGGCCGGTGCCCCGGGGCCGCCGTCACGCTCCGCCGGCGAGGTCGCGCAGGGTCGCCCCGGCCTTCGGGGTCAGGACGAGCGGGCCCCTGCCGCTCGTCCACACGGCCCGCACGTCCAGGCTCCGCAGGCGCCAGCCGTCGGGGGTGCGCACCGCCTCGCCGGTGAACGTGCCGCCGACGTCGAAGCGGCCGCCGGGCTCCTCGCCGCGCGCCCGCTGGGTGGAGGCGAGGTGGACGTGCGCCATGACGGCGTTCCAGCGCACCGCGGCCCGGTCCCCGTCCAGGTCGATCATGTGGTTGGCGCCCACGTGCTGGGTCCGCTCGAACTTCCCGAGGGTCGCCTGCTCGGACTCGGCCAGCCCGTCGATGCCCTCGTGGTCCCCCACCGGCGTGGTGATCCGCACGTCGGGGGTGAAGTAGCGCCGCGCCCACGCCTCGTCGAACCGCCCGCCGCCGCGGGGCACCGTGTCGAGGCTGAGCAGGTAGCCGTCGATGAGGCCGGTGATCTCGGCGCGGTCGGTGAGGACCCGGACCCGCTGTTCGAGCGCGGCGAGGTTCGCGGCGATGGTGTCGATGGCGGTGGTGGCGGTGGCGGTGGTGGCGGTGGTCATGGCCCTGGCTCCTCGGGGTCGCCGTGCGCGGCGCGACCCGGTCCGGTCGCGCACCACGGAGGCTAGGACCTCAAGTCGACTTGAGATCAAGGTCCCGGTCCGCCGATGGGCGGGCCCGCCCGTCGGCGGGCTCGGCGGCGGGACGGACAGCGGTTTCGGCGCGCGGGCGTCCGAGCAGGATGCCCGCCACGACCAGCGCCAGCCCCGCGCCCTGGCGCGGCCCGAAGGCGTCGCCGTCCAGCGCCGTGCCCAGCAGCACGCCGGTGAGCGGGTTGAGCAGTCCGAGCAGGCCCACGGTGCCGGCCGGCAGGTGGCGCAGCCCGGCGAACCAGCAGGCGAAGGCCAGCGCGGTGGCGATCACGGTGGTGTAGCCGAAGGCGAGCAGGGTGGGCGCGTCCACCGGCGGGGGCGGGCCCTCGACGGCGGCGGCGAGCGGCAGCAGCACCAGGCCGCCCGCGGTCAGCTGCCAGGCGGTGGCGGCGAGCGGGTCGGCGCCCTCGCGCCAGCGGGCGGCCAGCACGTAGCCGACGGAGGAGACCAGCATCGCGGCCGCCGAGGCGGCCAGCCCGGCCCAGCCGATGCCCTCCCCCGGTCCGGCCAGGGCCAGCGCGACGCCGGCCAGGCCCACCAGCGCCCCCGCCAGGTGCGCGCGGCGCGGGCGCGGGCCGGCCAGGGCCCAGGCGGTGAGCAGCATGGTCAGCGGGGAGGCGGCCATGACGGTGGCGGCGGCGCTGGTGGGCAGCAGTTGGGAGGCGAGGTAGAGCAGGACGAAGAAGACGGCGGTGTTGAGCAGGCCGAGCAGCGCGCTGCGCCACCACCAGGCGCCGTGCGGGCGGCGGCGGGCGAGGGCGAGGAGCAGCAGGCCGGCGGGCAGGGCGCGCAGGGCGGCGCCCCACAGGGGGTGGTCGGCGGGCAGGTGGGCGTGGGTGACCCAGTAGTTGGCGCCCCAGGCGACGGGGGCGAGGGCGGTGAGCAGGACCCACCGCGTATTGGCTTCCATGGAAGACAATATAGCTTCCCAGGAAGCTATCGGGGGTAGGATGGCGCCCATGGAGCACGGACAGGGACAGGGACACGGACAGCACGCCGACCGCTCGGACCACGCGGACCACGTCGCCCGGGTCCAGGCCGAGTGGCGGCGCGAACGCCCCGACCTGGACGTCTCCCCGCAGGCCGTCATCGGGCGCCTGCACCGCCTCGCCGCCCGCCTGACCGCCGAGCTGACCCTCGTCTACCAGCGCTACGGCCTGGGCGAGGGCGAGTTCGACGTGCTCGCCGCGCTGCGCCGGGCCGGCGCCCCGTACGAGCGGGCCCCGGGCGAGCTGGCCGCGCACACGATGGTGACCACCGGGGCGATGACCAAGCGGATCGACCGCCTGGAGCGCGCCGGGCTGGTCACCCGCCGCCCGGCCGCCGACGACCGGCGCGGGCGCGTGGTCGCGCTCACCGAGGCCGGCCGGCGCCTGATCGACGAGGCGTTCACGGCGCACATGCGCAACGAGCACCGGCTGCTGGCCCACCTGAGCCCCGAGGAGGCCGGCGCCCTGCAGGGGTTGCTCACCGTCTGGCAGCAGCGCCTGGACGGCACCGGGGGCGCGGACCCCGGTGCGACGCGCGGGGCCTGACGCCGGGCCGTGGGAAGCTGACGCATGACCAGTGCACCTCCCCCGGACTCCCCCTCGCCCGGCCACCGGTCCGACTCCGCTCCCCCGCCCGGCTGGGGGAACCCGGCCGTGCGCGCCGACCGGCGCCTGGTGGCGATGCTGCAGGAGCTGCGGGTGCTCCAGACCGGCGTGCAGATCGTCTTCGCGTTCCTGCTCGGCGTCGCCTTCACCCCGCGCTTCGCCCAGCTCACCGACGCCCAGCAGGACGTCTACGTCACCACCCTGCTGCTGTCGGTCGTCGCCGCGGCCGTCCTGGCCACCCCCGTCGCCCTGCACCGCGGGCTGTACCGCCACCCGGGCAAGGAGCGGATCGTCGCCGTCTCCATCCGCGTCGCCCAGGTGGGCCTGCTGCTGCTCGCCTCCGCGCTGACCGGCGCCGTGCTGCTGGTCCTGGACGTCGTCCTCGGCACGGCGCTCGCGGTGCCGATCACCTGCGGCATCGCGCTGATCTTCGCCGTGCTGTGGTTCGGCCTGCCCTGGGCGGTGCGCCGCTCCGCCCGCCGCGACGGGGCCGCTGGGCGTCATGGCGGGCGCCCGCCACCGCCGTCCCACCCGCGACCTGAGCCAGGCCCCGCACAACCCCGGCCAGGCGCTCACCGCCC
>NZ_JBSFJC010000242.1:0-6055 GCF_053597855.1 Kitasatospora sp. NPDC001225 | reverse complement strand
GTCAACCCGCTCGGCCAGTCCTTGCCGTCCGAACCGCACACGCGGTCCGGACGGGCCGGGCCCGGCCGCGTTTCCGGTCTCCCGACCCCGACCCTATGGCGCGTGCCACCTATCCGCGTTTGCACTTATCGCGCGCCTGCAATTATTGTTAGGGCACGCAAGGCGCTAGCTCAAGCAATCACAGAAGGGTTCGGGCCCATGCCTCTCGCTCTCATCGCCCTGGCCATCGGCGCATTCGGGATCGGGACCACCGAGTTCGTGATCATGGGACTCCTGCCCCAGATCGCCGGCGACTACGGCGTCTCCATCCCCAACGCGGGCCTGCTGGTCACCGGCTACGCCCTCGGCGTCGTCATCGGCGCGCCGCTGATGACCGTCCTCGGCACCAGGATCAGCCGCAAGACCATGCTCATGCTGCTGATGGGCCTGTTCGTGGCCGGCAACCTGCTCTCCGCGTTCGCCCCGTCCTTCCCCGTGATGCTCGCCGGGCGCATCGTGACCTCCCTCGCCCACGGCGCCTTCTTCGGCATCGGCTCCGTCGTCGCCGCCGACCTCGTCGCCCCGCAGAAGAAGGCCGGCGCCATCGCCACCATGTTCACCGGGCTGACCGTCGCCAACATCGTCGGCGTCCCGCTGGGCACCTACATCGGCCAGGCCGTCGGCTGGCGCACCACCTTCGCCGGCGTCGCCGCGCTCGGCGTGGTCGGCCTGCTCGGCATCGCCAAGCTCGTGCCCGCCATGCCCCGCGCCGAGGGCGCCCACCTGCGCCGCGAACTGACCGCCTTCCGCAACCCCCAGGTGCTGCTCGCCATGGCGATGACCGTGCTCGGCTTCGGCGGGGTCTTCGCCGCGATCACCTACATCGCCCCGATGATGACCAACGTCGCCGGCTACGCCGACGGCTCCGTCACCTGGCTGCTGGTCCTGTTCGGCGTCGGCATGTTCCTCGGCAACCTGCTCGGCGGGCGCTACGCCGACCGCAAGCTGATGCCGATGCTCTACACCACCCTCGGCGGCCTCGCCGTGGTGCTCGCCCTGTTCACCCTCACCGCCCACAACAAGGTCGCCGCCGCCGTCACCGTCCTGCTGGTCGGCGCCCTCGGCTTCGCCACCGTCCCCCCGCTGCAGAAGCGGGTCCTGGACCAGGCCCACGGCGCCCCCACCCTGGCCTCCGCCGTCAACATCGGCGCCTTCAACCTCGGCAACGCGCTGGCCGCCTGGCTCGGCGGCATGGTGATCAGCGCCGGCCTCGGCTACACCGCCCCGAACTGGGTCGGCGCCGTCCTCGCCGCGGCCGCCCTGCTGCTGGCCTTCTGGTCCGCCGCCCTGGAGCGCCGCGACCGCACCCGGGAGGCCGCCACCACGAGCGCGGCTCCCCGCCACGCGGCCCTGCAGCACTGACCATCGACACACCACCGGCCACCGCCCCGACCGGAACCCACCCCACCCCGGGAGAAGCACCACCATGAGCACCACCACCGCAGTCGCCCCGCTGACCACCGCCGACGCCGAGCTCCTGGTCGACGCGGCCCGCAGCGCCGCCGAGGCCGCGGGCGTGCCGGTCAGCGTCACCGTCCTGGACGCCGGCGGCCACCTGCTCGCCTTCCGCCGCGACGACCGCGCCGTGCTGATCTCCGGCGAGACCAGCACCCGCAAGGCCTACACCGCCCTCCAGCTGAACGCCCCCACCGCCGACCTGGTCGACCTGGTCAAGCCCGACGGGCCGTTCCACACCCTGCCCACCGCGCTGGACCGCCCGCTGCTGTTCATCGCCGGCGGCATCCCCGTCCACCGCGACGGCCGGCTGGTCGGCGCCCTCGGCGTCGGCGGCGGCGCCCCCGCGCAGGACCACTCCTTCGCCGCCGCCGCCCTCGACCGGCTCGCCCAGCTCGCCCGGTGAGCACCGCCGCCCCACCCCACCGACCACACCCTCCGAAGGAGACCAGCGCATGACCACCCCCACCGTCCCCACCGTGAAGCTGAACAACGGCGTCGAGATCCCCCAGCTCGGCTTCGGCGTCTTCCAGGTCCCCGACGACCAGACCACCGCCGCCGTCGCCGCCGCCCTGGAGGCCGGCTACCGCAGCATCGACACCGCCGCCATCTACGGCAACGAGACCGGCGTCGGCCGCGCCCTGGCCGCCTCCGGCGTGGCCCGCGAGGACCTGTTCGTCACCACCAAGCTGTGGAACGCCGACCAGGGCTACGACGCCACCCTGCGCGCCTTCGACGCCAGCCTCGCCAAGCTCGGCCTGGACCACGTCGACCTCTACCTCATCCACTGGCCCACCCCGGCCCGCGACCTCTACCTCGACACCTGGCGCGCCCTGGAGCGCCTCGTCGAGGAGGGCCGCGTCCGCGCCGCCGGCGTGTCCAACTTCCAGCCCGCCCACCTCCAGCGCCTGCTGGACACCAGCGCGCTGGTGCCCGCCGTCAACCAGGTCGAGCTGCACCCCGGCCTCCAGCAGGCCGAGCTGCGCGCCTTCCACGCCGAGCACGGCATCGCCACCGAGGCCTGGAGCCCGCTCGCCCAGGGCGCCGTCCTGGACGACCCGGCGATCACCGCGATCGCCGCCCGCACCGGCAAGTCCCCCGCCCAGGTCGTCCTGCGCTGGCACCTGCAGCTCGGCAACATCGTCATCCCCAAGTCGGTCACCCCGGCCCGCATCCGGCAGAACCTCGACGTCTTCGACTTCGAGCTGACCGCGCAGGACATGGCCGCGATCGCCGCCGGCGACCGCGACCTGCGCACCGGCCCGCACCCGGACCAGTTCAACGCGAGCTGACCCCGCCCCACTCTCCCGTCCCGGGCGGTCGCACCGCCGCCCGGGACGGGATCTTTTGTGAAGGACCCGCCATGGCCCCGTCCCACCCCGCACTCGCCCGACTGGCCCCCGCCGACGGCCGGCTGACCATCGGCCTGGAACTGCCCCTGGACAACGACTGGGGCCAGGACCGCGGCCGGGCCGACCGCGCGGCCGGCCGCCCCTTCGGCGTCCCCGACCTCGCCGGGCACGCCCGTCTCGCCGCCCTCGCCGACCGCCTCGGCTTCGCCGCCCTGTGGGTGCGCGACGTCCCGCTCTACGACCCCGTCCGGTTCGGCGACGCCGGCAGCGTCTTCGAGACCTTCACCCACCTCGGCCACCTCGCCGCCCTCACCCGCGACGCGGTCCTCGCCACCGGCGCGGTCGTCCTGCCGCTGCGCGAGCCGCTGCTCGTCGCCAAGGCCGCCGCCACCGTCGACGTGCTCTCCGGCGGGCGCCTGCTGCTCGGCCTGGCCAGCGGCGACCGCCCCGTCGAGTACCCGCTGTTCGACCGCGACTTCCACGGCCGCGGCGCCGCCTTCCGCACCGGCGTCGAGACCCTGCGCGCCGCCTGGCGCCCCGGCCCGCTGGAACTGCCCGCCGCCGGCCTCGGCGCCGAGCAGCAGCTGGAGGTCCTGCCCCGGCCCGTCCACCCCGAGGGCATCCCGATCGCCGTCGCCGGCGGCGCCCAGCAGAGCCCCGAGTGGATCGCCGAGCACGCCGACGCCTCCCTCAACTACCCCCGCGACCCGGACGCGCTGCGCACGCGGCTGCGCCAGTGGCGCGACCTCGCCGGCGACAAGCCCTACCTGACGCCGATGGTCCTCACCCTCGCCGAGGACCCGGCCGCCGCGCCGCGCCCCATCCGGCTCGGCCTCAGCACCGGGCGCACCGCCCTGATCGAGCACCTGGAGCTGATGGCCGAACTCGGCGTCGCCCACGTCTCCTTCAACCTGCGCCCCAACGACCGCCCCGTCGACGAGCTGCTCCAGGAGCTCGCCGAGGAGGTCCTGCCCCGCTTCGCCGCCCCCGCCGCCGTCCCCTCCGCCGCGGCGGCCGGCCGGCGCGGCTGAGCCGGGGACGGGCCCCGCGCCGGCTCGCCCGTACCGGGCAATTTCCGCCGCGTCCCGCGGCCGGATGCGCCCGGGCGGCCGGCCGGTGTGGCAGGTAGGGGGACGAACCGCCGTTCGTCCCCCTACCGCCGAAACGGAGCCCCCATGCGCCGACGCCGCGGCGTCCTGCTGACCGCCGCCCTCCTGGCCCAGCTCGCCGCCGGACCCTCCCACGCCACGGCCGCCGCCCCCACCGGCCAGTGCGGGGTGGTGCGCAGCGGCGACACCCCGCTGGGCGGCGCCGAGGTGACGCTCTACCAGGCCGGGGACGGCGCGGGCGCCGCGCCCCGGGTGCTGGCCCGCACCCGCAGCGCGCGGGACGGGCGCTTCGTCCTGGACTACCGCCGCCCCGAGGACCCGCGCGCCGTGCTGTACGTGCTGGCCGGCCTGCCCGGGCCCGGGGGCGCGCGCGGCGCCGGCGGGCCGGCGGTGCTCGCCGCCGTCCTGAGCGGGGCCGGGGCGCCGCCCGAACTCGTCGTCAACGAGCGCACCACCGTGGCCGTCGCGTACGCCCTGGCCCGCTTCACCGGCCCGGACGGCGTGGCCGGCCCCGACCCCGGGCTGCGCAACGCCGCCGCCGTCGCCCACAACCTGGCCGACACCGGCACCGGCGGCATCGCCGCCCCGCTCGCCGCCCCGCCCAACGGCGCGCTCACCTCGACCCTGGCCGAGTTCAACACCCTCGCCGACCTGCTCGCCGCCTGTGTCGACGGCGCCGGCGGCGACTCCTGCGACCGGCTGCTGGACCTGGCCCGACGCCCCGGCCGGGAGCGGCCCCGCGACACCCTGCGGGCCGCCGTGGACATCGCCCACGACCCGGGCCACAACGCCGCCGAGCTGTTCGCCCTCGCCGCCACCGCCCCCCGCTACCGGCCCGCCCTGCCCGCCGCCCCCGAGGCCTGGACCGTGGCCCTGCGCTACGACGGCAACGGCCACGAGCTCGACGGCCCCGGCAACATCGCCTTCGACGCCGACGGCAACGCCTGGGTGAGCAACAACTACCGCTACGGCGCCGACCCCACCGTGCCGGTCTGCGGCGGCGACACCGTCCTGAAGTTCACCCCGGACGGCCGGGACGCCCCCGGCGCCCCCTACCGGGGCGGCGGCCTGTACGGCGCCGGGTTCGGCGTCACCGTCGACGCCCGGGGCTCCGCCTGGGTCGCCAACTTCGGCTTCCAGGGCCATGGTTGCCCGATCGACCCGGCCCCGCTGGAGCGCAGCCTCTCGCAGTTCGCCCCGGACGGCGCCCCGCTCTCCCCGCCCGAGGGGTGGCGCGCCGACGGCATCGTCCAGCCCCAGGGCCTGGCCGCCGACCGCTCCGGCACCGTATGGGCGGCCGGCTGCGGCGCGGACAGCGTGACCCGCGTCCCTGACGGCGACGCCACCCGCGCCCGGGAGGTCCCCACCCCCGCGCTGCACAAGCCCTTCGGCGCCGCCGTCGACCCGGCGGGGCGGCTGTGGGTCAGCGGCAACGGCAGCGACAGCGTGCAGGTCCTGGGCCCCGACGGCACCCTGGAACGGGCGGTGACCGGCGGCGGGCTGCGCCGCCCGCTCGGCATCGCCACCGACAGCCGGGGCAACGCCTGGGTCGCCAACAGCGGCATCCTGCCGGTGCCCTGCGGCGACACCACCGCCGGGGACCTCGCGGACGCCGCCGTCGCGGGCGACACGGGCCCGCGCCCGGGCGCCTCCGTCACCCTGATCCGCTCCGACGGCGCCCCGGCCCCCGAACCCTTCACCGGCGGCGGCCTGTTCCTGCCCTGGGGCGTCGCCGTCGACGGCGAGGACACCGTCTGGATCGCCAACTTCGGCGGCCACCGCGTCGCCCGGCTGTGCGGCGTCGACCTCGCCGCCTGCCCGCCCGGCTTCACCACCGGCCAGCCGCTGTCCCCGCCCGACACCGGCTACCCGAGCGACGGGCTGGAGCGCAACACCGGCCTGCGGATCGACCCGTCCGGCAACGTCTGGCTCGCCAACAACTGGCGCACCCTGCCCCTGCAGACCAACCCCGGCGGCCACGAACTCGTCGTCCTGGTCGGCGCCGCCGCACCCGTACCGGCCCCGGGGCTCGGCGGGGCCGCCGCCCGGCCCTGACCGGGGGCCGGCCACCCCTGCCCGGCGGCGCGGGCCCACGGGCCG
>NZ_JBSFJC010000241.1:0-6105 GCF_053597855.1 Kitasatospora sp. NPDC001225 | reverse complement strand
GGCCGCCCATGCGGGCGGCCTCGTCCCCTACATGTGCCCCGCGGGTCGGCAGGAGCCTTGACCCGGAACGCCACGGAAGCGTCAACGACGCCGGTGAATCCCCCTCGTATTACGGCATTCCGCCGTTCAGACCTCCGTAGTTGGCGGTCAGGGCCGCCGCGAAGGCGTCCGGGATGCCATGGAGCCAAAAGGCCATCGAGACATACGACTCCAGTGCGCCCGACACCTCGAGGAAGGGTCCGAACCGCTCGCGCCATTCGTTCCGCGTGGCCTCATCCGGAAAACCCCGGAAAACCGCGACCTCGGGATCTCTCTCGCCCCAGCACCCCCACCGTCCGGAAGGGCCGGTCACCGCGATGACATTGGCGGAAACCGCGATCGACTCCGCGAAATCATCGTCCGACGTGAAGCCGATCCTCTCCCAGTAGTCGTCCATGCCCGCGTCGACGGACAGCGACACCGCCGGGTACGTCCCACACTCCGGAAGGTAGAACTCGTCGGCACCGGGCTTGAGAACCAGCAGGTCGATGCGGTCGTCGCCGTGCCACCGGGCCATCGCGCAGAGCGCCGGCCAGAACTCCCGGGTGAGGACCGCGTCGAACTCGCAGAACAGCGAATCCCCCGCGTCCTCCCGGAAAACCTGGCCGGGCAGTCTGGCGTCGAGGTCGAAGACGGACGCGCTGCGGGAGCGGACATCGAGGTAGGCGTCGCGATCGACCATGACCGAGTCTTCCGTTGCCGCCATTCATCCCCCACCCTGATCCTGATATCCGCGTTCTTGCATTCCGCATTGTAGTAGTCGGCCGACGGAAATCAGGCTGCCCGCACCCCCAGCCGACGCCGTCCCCGTCGGTTCCGGCCGCGAACGGCGCCCTCGTCGACCACGTGGACCGCCGGGTCAGCGCTCGCGGCCGCGGGCCTTGAGGGGCACGGTGGGGAGTTCCGGGGCGGGGAGGCGGGCGCCGGCGTAGCCGTGGACCTCGCCGAAGCGGGTGCCGGTCATCCAGTCGGTGCGGGCCTGGGCGATGTCGTCGGTGGTGCGGCCGATGAAGTTCCACCACATGACGATCTTCTCGTCGAAGGGCTCGCCGCCGAGGAGGAGGACGGCGGCGTCGCCGTCGGCGCGGAGGGGGAGGTCGGGGCGGCCGCAGCCGAGGTAGAGCATGGAGCCGGGCTCGACCGGGACGCCGTCGACGTCTACGCGGCCGGACATGGCGAGGACGGCGTACTCGAAGTCGGGGACGAGCGGGAGGCGGAGGTCCGCGCCGCCAGTGAGGGCGAGGTCGGCGCCGACCAGCGGGGTGTGGGTGGTGCCGGGAGAGGTGGCGGTGTCGAGGGTGCCGAGGATGACGGTGGCGCACAGGCCCGGGGCGGTGACCACGGGCAGGTCGGGGTGGTGCTCGAAGGCGGGGGCGAGGTGGAGGCCGGCCTCCGGGAGGGCAACCCAGAGCTGGGCGCCGTGCAGGTGGCGGGCGTGCGGGCGGGGGGACTCCTCGGAGTGGGAGATCGCCCGGCCGGAGGTCATCAGGCCCAGCTCGTACGGCCGGACGGTCTGGAGGCTGCCCAGGCTGTCGCGGTGCAGCACCTCGCCCTGGTGGAGCCAGCTGACCGTCTGGAGGCCCATGTGCGGGTGCGGCGGGACCTGCATGCCGGGCTCGTCGGCGATGTCGTCGGGGCCGTAGTGGTCCACGAAGCACCAGGCTCCGACCATCCGGCGGCCGAGGTTGGGCAGCAGGCGGCGGACCACCGTGCCTGCGCCGAGCGGGAACTGACGGGCCGTCAGCAGATCCTTCGCCGGGCCGGTGCCGGCCTCGCGGCCGCAGCTGGTCGGGGCCGGCTTGAGGTCGAGGTTGCTCATCGCGGTTCCACCACCGTACGGAGAGGGGCCGGGCGGGGTCCTCGGCTCCTCGGAGGACACCGTCACCGATCACGGAGGACACCGTCACCGATCATCCGCCACGGTGCGGGGTTCCTCCACCCGTGCCCGGCCATCCGGCGAAACCGGCGACGGCCCGGCGCACCAGTAGGCCGCCGGGCCGCCGCCCCCGGGGCGCTCAGTGCCCGCAGGCCCACCAGGCGTCGGCCGCCGCCTTCTCGGCGAGCCCCCGCAGGTTGCGGACCGCCTCGGCCGGGTCCTCGGCCCCGTACACCGCCGAGCCGGCCACGAACACGTCCGCGCCCGCCTCCGAGCAGCGCTCGATCGTGCTGGCCGCGACGCCGCCGTCCACCTGGAGCCACAGCTCCAGGTCGTGCTTGGCGATCAGCTCCCGGGTGCGGCGGATCTTCGGCAGCATGATGTCCAGGAAGGCCTGGCCGCCGAAGCCGGGCTCGACGGTCATGATCAGCACCATGTCGAGCTCGGGCAGCAGGTCCTCGTACGGCTCGATCGGGGTGCCGGGCTTGAGCGCCATCGAGGCGCGGGCGCCCTTGGCGCGGATCTCGCGGGCGAGGCGGACGGGCGCGGCGGCGGCCTCGACGTGGAAGGTGACCGAGCCGGCGCCGGCCTCGACGTACTGCGGGGCCCAGCGGTCCGGGTCCTCGATCATCAGGTGGAGGTCGAGCGGGATGTCGGTGGCGCGGGCGAGCGACTCGACCACCGGGACACCGAGGGTCAGGTTGGGCACGAAGTGGTTGTCCATGACGTCCACGTGCAGCCAGTCGGAACCCCGGACGGCCTCGGCCTCGTCGGCGAGCCGGGCGAAGTCCGCGGACAGGATGCTGGGGTTGATCTGGGCCATGACCGACTACCTTCGTACGAGGGCTTGCGAGGGCTCGGCGCCCCCGGAGCGGGCACCTCATCCCATCATCCCGTGCCGTACCGCCGCCGACCGCACGGCGCCGCCCCCGCGTGACCGTCATCACACCCCCTCGGGGGTTACCGGGGCCTTCCCCGTGGTCATCAGCCCTTGTACGGTCCACGCACCTGCCAGGTGAACGGTCCACGCTCCTGCCGCGTGAACGGTCCACGCATCCGCCGCGGCTCCCGCCGGGCCGTCGTCCCGACCAGCCGAGCGCCCCGGCCCGCCCGGGGCTCCGTCCGAGGAAGGTCCCTCGATGACCGATCTCGTCCACCCCGCCCGCGCGTTGTGGTGGCTCTTCGAGCCGGTGCACGCCGTCACCTACTTCCTGCCCGAGGGCCGATCCGCCTTCGAGGAGGCCGGTCTGCACGGCCGCCTGCACGGCTACTTCGCCACCCGCGCGGCCCCGCTCGGCGCGGTGGACGCCCCGCCGGTCACCGCCGCGTTCTTCAACTTCGCTCCGGCGATGGTCGAGCGGGCCCTGCCGGAGGTGTGGAACCACGCGAGCCCGGAGGAGGCGCTGGCCGTTCGGCTGAAGGCCTCGGCGACGATCCTGGGCCGGCTGCTGGAGCACGTGGACAAGAACCAGGTGGAGCTGGTCGCCGAGACCCTGGAGCAGGCCGCCACCCGGCTGGACTGCGCCGGCCGGGTGCTGGCCGCCGCCAACGCCGCGCTCCCCCGCCCGAGCGGCCTCTACGAGCGGCTCTGGCAGGCCGCCACCGTGATGCGCGAGCACCGCGGCGACGGCCACGTGGCCGCCCTGGTGGCGGCCGGGCTGGACGGCTGCGAGGCGCTGGTGGTCCGCTGCGCGATGGACATGCGGCGCGAGATGATCCAGCCGCTGCGCGGGTGGACGGACGCCGAGTGGGAGGCGGCCGCCGAGCGCCTGGTCGAGCGCGGCTGGCTGACCGCCGAGGGGACGGTCACCGAGCTCGGCCGGATCCGCCACCAGACCCTGGAGGCCGCCACCGACCTGGCCGCCGCCCGGGTCTGGGACGACTACCCGCGCGCCGAACTCGACCGGCTGGCAGCGGCGTTGAAGCCGATCTCGGCGCTCTGTCGCAGCGAGCTACCGATCAACCCGATGGGGCTCCCGGACAACCAGTGACGGCCGGCCCGCCCGGCCCGCCCGGCCCGCCCGGTCCGCGACGTCGGGCCGAGGACGCCGCCAGGGCCCGCCTGCGGCCTCAGGCCGAGGACGCCGCCAAGGCCCGTCCGCAGCCTCAGGACGAGAGCGCCCCGGGCGGGCCGAGCACGATCGCCCGCCCGGCGTAGAACCGCCCGAACGACCGCCACGGCACGCGCGCGAAGGCCTGCGACTCCCCCGGGAACCCGGAGGGGTTGTGGACCAGCAGCGCCGTGTCCGTGGCGCCCACCGCCAGCACCAGGTGCCCGCCGCGCCGCACCGGCTCCGGCCCGTACGGCTCCCGGATCGACGGGTGCACCGAGAGCATCACCAGCCGGCCGCCGACCACCTCGGCCGACACCTCCTCGGGCGTCAACTCCCGGGCCCGCGCGGCCAGTCCCCAGCGCCGCTCGACGTACCCGGCGAACGGCGCGTGGATCAGCCCGCGCAGGCCGTCGCCGTCCCGCAGGTACGCGCCGGCCGCCAGGCACTCCTCCGCTAGCGCCATCGCCGCCGGGTTCACGCCCCACCAGTGCGCCAGTGCCATCCGCAGGCAGGCCACCCCGCACAGCCGCCAGGACCACCATGCGTACTCCTCCGCGCTGGCCGCTCCGGACTGCCCCCAGCGCGGGTCGGCGGACGCGTCCAGCCGCCCGTCGACGATCTCCCGCACCAGCTCCGCCGACTCCCACTGCGCGCGGTACGGCACCTCGTGCACCACCCGTACCGGCCGCGCCGGCGCCTCCGGCCGCGCGTCGCCCCGATCCACCATCCCCCGACGCTCTCACGGCGCGGCGGCCGGGCGGCTCACGACACTCCCTGCGCGGCCGTACTCAGGCGCCGGTCCCCGGCTCGGCCGGCTCCACCCCACCGGACTCCGGCTCCCGGTAGGCCAGCCGCTGCGACGCCCGCCGGCCGCGCGCCTCCAGCGGCAGCGAGCCGGTGGCACCGGCCAGGCCGAACGGCGGCATGTCGAAGTAGATCGCCTCGTACCCGCCCTGCGGCACGATGTACGTCTCGTGCCAGAGCCCGACGTGGCCGCGCGTCTTCCCCTGCCGCAGCTTGCGGTTGACGATGCCCCACACGGTGTGGTGGAAGCCGTCCGGCGCGCTCGCGTAGCCGTACAGCTTCTCCTTCGACTCCCAGTACTGGACGACGTAGTAGGTGCGCGGCGAGGCGGTCAGCAGGACGCGGCCGCGCAGGCCGCGCTCGGGGGCGCGGCGCAGCTCGTACAGCATCCGGAGCATCGAGAACATCACCGGGCCCCAGTGGTGCACGGCCCAGAAGCGGTTGATCCGCATGCCGATCAGCAGCACCACGGTGTCGCCGGTGGCGGCGGCCGTGGTGTAGCCCGGCTGCGGCTTGGCGAACAAGGACATCTCTGCCTCCCGTGCCCGTGCCGATGTAATCGGTGATTACATCAGCGCGGAATGGCCCGGTCAAGGCTCGTCCAGCGCACAATTCGGTTACGGCGAAGGGTGGTTGGCGATCCCCTGGCCGAAGGTGTCCATCACCTGGCAGGCCAGCTCCTCCGCCGCCGCGGCCGGCAGGTAGCCGTCCAGGATCATCTGCGCCAGCCCGTACACCAGTGCCTGCCCGGCCAGCCCGACCAGCGCCGGATCCCCGGGGCGCAGCAGGCCCGCCTCCTGGTCCGCGACGATCAGGTCCGTGAACACCCGGTCGATGCCGTCCAGCCGCTCGCTCAGCTCCGGATCCCGCGAGGCGGCGAACACCCGCGAGCGCACCAGCTCGAACCGCCGCGGATGGCGCAGCACGTACCGGACGACCCCCAGCCCGATCGCCCGCATCACCGACCTGCCGTCCGGCCCGGCGGCCGCCACCTGGGCCTCCTGCCAGCGCACGAAGTCCGCCAGCACCCGGTCCGCCAGCGCGGTCAACAGCGCCTGCCGGTCGGCGAAGTGACGGAACGGCGCCCCCGCCGACACCCCGGCCCGGCGCGCCACCTCCCGCACGCTGACCTTCTCCTGCCCCTGCTCGTCCAGCACCTCGAACGCCGCCGCCACCAACGCCTCCGGCAACGCCCCGTGGTGGTACGCCCCCCGGCCCCCGCCCCGCTTCCGCGCCCGCTCCCGTTCCTGCTCCCGCTCCCTCATGCCTGCCTTGCTACCACAGCCGCGCCCCCGGCCAGGCCGTGCAGATGGTGAAGGCCGGGCTGCAGGC
>NZ_JBSFJC010000240.1:0-6242 GCF_053597855.1 Kitasatospora sp. NPDC001225 | reverse complement strand
CGCTCGTTCCTGGAGAAGCGGCCCGCGCGCTGGGTGCGCTGAGGGCCGGGTTTACCGGGTGCCCGTCCGCCCGGGTGCCCGTCCGCCCGGGTGCCTGGAGTCGCTGGTCGCGATCGCTCCGGACGGGACCGTCAAGCCGTGGCTGGCCGAGTCGTGGACGGTCTCGCCCGACGGCCTCACCTACACCTTCACCCTGCGCACCGGCGTGACCTTCAGCGACGGCACCCCGTTCGACGCGGCGGCGGTGAAGGCGAACTTCGAGCACGTCACGGCGGCGAAGACGGCGTCCAAGCGGGCGGCCGGCCTGCTCGGCCCCTACCAGGAGACCGAGGTGGTCGACCCGCGCACGGTGGCCGTGCACCTGACGGCCCCCCACGCCTCGTTCCTCAACTCGGCGGGGAGCACCTTCCTCGGCTTCCACTCCCCCGTCGCGCTGCGCGACCACGCGGGCGACCTCTCCTCCGGCGGCGCGTTCGTCGTCGGCACCGGCCCGTTCACCTTCGACTCGGTGACGCCGGGTCAGCAGGCGGTGTTCAAGCGCCGCTCCGACTACGACTGGGCCCCGCCGACCGCCGCCCACCAGGGGCCGGCGAAACTGGAGAGCATCGTCGTGCTGCTGCTGAAGGAGGACGCCTCCCGGGTCGGCGCCCTGACGTCCGGTCAGGTCGACGCCGCCGAGCTGATCCCCGCCAACCGGCTGGCCGGCCTGCGCGGCCGCAACGGCGTCGAGGTGGTCCGCAAGGCGGTCCCCGGCGTCCCCTACACCTACTACCTCAACACCGCCCGCGCGCCGTTCGACGACCCGCGCACCCGGCAGGCCGTCCGGCACGCCATCGACTTCGCCGGGATCGTCAAGGGCGTCTTCCAGGGCGAGTACGAGCAGGCCTGGGGGCCGCTGGCGCCCTCCACCCCCGGCGCCGAGCCGTCGTTCGCCAAGCCGGCCTGGGAGTACAGCAAGGAGAAGGCGGAGAAGCTGCTGGACGAGGCCGGCTGGACCGGGCGGGACGCCGACGGCTACCGCACCAGGGACGGCAAGCGCCTCAGCGCCGAGCAGCCGTACGTGCAGACCTTCGTCTCGGCCCAGAACCACACCTTCGACGTGGGCGTGCAGGACGCGCTGAAGCAGGTCGGCATCGAGCTGAAGCTGGTGCCGCTGGACTCCGCGGGCTCCATCGGGCGCACCGGCAAGGGCGACTACGACGTGTTCGCCTTCGCCTGGCAGGGCTCCGACCCGGTCCTGCTGGGCAGCCTCTACCACTCCAAGTCCCAGTTCGGGGGCGGCGGGGCGAACGGCAGCCGGGTCAAGGACGCCGAGATCGACGGCTGGCTGGACGAGGCCGAGGCGACCGTGGACGCCGAGCGGCGCGCCGAGCTGTACCGCAGGGTCCAGCGGAAGATCGTCGAGCAGGCGTACTCCTTCCCGGCCTACATCGCCACCATGGACGTCGCCCGGCACGGCAAGGTGAACGGGCTGGTCCTGGACGTCGACGCCAACACCGACTTCTACGGCATCGGGGTGGCCTGAGGTGTCGAACAGTGCCCGGCACGTGCCGCCCTGGGCCAGGTTCGTCGCCCGGCGGCTCGCGGCGGGGCTGGTGGTGGTGTGGGGGACGCTCACGGTGACGTTCTTCGCCCTCCACCTCGCCCCCGGCGACATCGTGGACGGATTGATCGGGCCGGGCGCCGCCGGCACCCCGGCCCTGCGTGACCAGGTGATCGCCGAGAACGGCCTGAACGACCCGCTGCTCGTCCAGTACGGCCGCCAGCTCGCCCGGTTGGCGAGCGGCGGCCTCGGCTGGTCGTACCAGCTCAACGAGCCGATCGAGCGGCTGCTCGGCAGCCAGCTCGGCCCGACCGTCGAGCTGGCGGTGTCCGCGCTGGTCACCGCGCTGGTGCTGGCGGTGCTGGCGGCCACCCTGACGGCCGGCCGGGGCCGGGCGGTGCGCGCCGCCGCCGGTGTCGCCGAGCTGCTGATGGTGTCGATGCCGTCGTTCTGGCTGGGCATCATCCTGCTGACGGTGTTCTCCTACCGGCTGCACGCGCTGCCCTCGATCGGGGCGGACGGGCCGGCGGCGCTGGTGCTGCCGACGCTGGCGCTGGCGCTGCCGCTGGCCGGGGTGCTCGCCCAGGTGATCCGCCAGGAGCTGGAGAGCGCCGACGGCCGCCCGTTCGTGCTGACCGCGCGCTCGCGCGGCCTGGGCGCGACGGCGGTGCTGCTGCGGCACACCCTGCGGCACGCGCTGCTGCCGCTGACCACGCTGGCCGGCTTCGTGCTGGGCAGCCTGTTCGGCGGCGCGGTGCTGGTGGAGAACATCTTCACCCGGCCCGGCCTGGGCCGGGTGCTGGCCAACGCTGTCGGCTCGCGCGACCTCCCGGTGGTCAGCGCCCTGGTGGTCATCTCCAGCGCGGCGTTCGTGGTCATCAACACCCTGGTGGACGTGCTCCACCCGCTGATCGACCCCCGGCTGCGCGAGGGAGGAACGGCATGAGCACGGTGACCGCCCTCCTCGACCGGCCGGCCGGGGCCGCCGCCCGCCGGGGCGCGCTGCTGCGCTCGCCCGCCCGTCTGGCACCGCTGGTCCTGCTGGCCGTGGTGGCGCTCGTCCTGGCCTTCCCCGGGGTGTTCGCCACCCACTCCCCCGCGGCGACGGACGTCGCGGCGGCGCTGCGCCCGCCCGGTGCCGAGCACTGGCTGGGCACCGACCAGCTCGGCCGGGACGTCTGGTCGCGGCTGGTGCACGGCACCCGGCTGTCGCTGCTGATCGCGGTCGGCGCGACGCTGATCGGGGTGGGCGGCGGCGCGCTGCTCGGCCTGGTCGCCGGCTGCGGCGGACGGCGCGTCGACTTCGTCCTGATGCGGGTGGTGGACGTGCTGCTGGGCTTCCCCGAACTGTTGCTCGCGCTGGTGGTGGTGGCGGTTCTGGGCGGCGGCACGGTCAACGTGGCGATCGCCATCGGCATCGCCGGGGTGCCCCACTACGCCCGGTTGGTGCGCGGCCAGGCACGGCTGGTGCTGCGCTCGGAGTACGTGGAGGCGGCGCGGGTGCTGGGGGTGCCGGCCTGGCGGTCGGTGCTGCGGCACGTGCTGCCGAACGTCGGCGGCCCGCTGGTGGTGCTGGCCTCCATCGGGCTGGGCTCGGCCATCATCTCGGGCTCCGGGCTCAGCCTGCTCGGCCTGGGCCCCGTCCCGCCGGAGGCGGACTGGGGCTCGATGGTCGCCGACGGCAAGGACTTCCTCCAGACGGCCTGGTGGATCTCGATCTCGCCCGGCCTGGCCGTCTCGGTCGTGGTGGTCTGCACCACGCTGATCGGCCGTTCGCTGCAGCTGAGGGCGGTGCGATGACGACGACGACAACGGAAGCGACCGGTGCGGAGGCGACGGCCGGGGACACCGGTGCGCCGGTGCCCGGCCCGCTCGTGCGGGTGGAGGGGCTGCGGGTGTCGTTCCCCGGCGCGCCGCGGCCCGCCGTGGACGGGGTGTCACTGGCCATCGGCCCCGGGGAGTGCGTGGCGCTGGTCGGCGAGTCCGGCTCGGGCAAGTCCGTCACCTCGCGTTCCCTCATCGGGCTGGCGGGCGCCAGGGCCCGGGTCTCCGCCCGGACCCTGGAGGTCGCCGGGGCGGACACCGCCGGCTTCGGCGAACGGCAGTGGCGCGCGGTGCGCGGCCGGCGGGTCGCCGTGGTCTTCCAGGACGCGCTGACCGCGCTGGACCCGCTGCGCACCGTCGGCGCCGAGATCGCCGAGGCGGCCCGTCTCGGCGGCACCGCCGGCCCGGACGTCGGCGCCCGGGTGGTGGAACTGCTCACGGCGGTGGGCGTGCCGGAGCCGGAGGCCCGACGCACCCAGTACCCGCACCAGCTCTCCGGCGGGCTGCGCCAGCGCGCGCTGATCGCCTCCGCGCTGGCCGCCGACGCCCCGCTGCTGATCGCCGACGAGCCGACCACGGCGCTGGACGCGATCGTCCAGGCGCAGATCCTGGCGCTGCTCGGCCGGCTCAAGGACGAGGGCCGGGGACTGCTGCTGGTCAGTCACGACCTGGCGGTGGTGGCGCAGTTGGCGGACCGGGTGCTGGTGCTGCGGCGGGGCGAGGTGGTGGAGAGCGGGCCGACCGGCCGGGTGCTGTCCGCCCCGGAGCACCCGTACACCCGGATGCTGCTGGACGCGGTGCCCTCGGGCCGCCCGCCGGCCCGTCCCGCCCAGGCCCCGGCCCAGGCCCCGGCCCCGGCCGAGGCACCGGACGCCGAGGAGGCGGCCCCGGTGCTGACCGGGCGCGGGCTGGTCAAGTCCTTCGCCCCGGGCGGGCCGAGGGCCCTCGACGAGGTCGGGTTCACCCTGCGGGCGGGCGAGGCGCTGGGCGTGGTCGGCGAGTCCGGCTCGGGCAAGACCACGCTGGCGCGGGTCGCGATGGGTCTGTCCCGTCCCGACGCCGGGGAGGTGCTGCTGCACGGGCGGCCCTGGTCGGCGCTGCCGGAGCGGCGGCGCCGGGCCGGGCGCTCGGCGATCCAGTTCGTCCAGCAGGACCCGTACGCCTCGGCGGACCCCCGGTTCACCGTGGCGCGGATCATCGGCGAGGCGCTGCCGGGACTGCGGCGCGCCGAGCGGGCCCGGCGGTGCGCGGAACTCCTCGACCAGGTCGGCCTGCCGGCCGAGCTGCTCTCCCGCCGGCCGCACCAGCTGTCCGGCGGTCAGCGCCAGCGGGTGGCCATCGCCCGGGCGCTGGCGGGCCGTCCGCAGGTGCTGGTCTGCGACGAGCCGGTCTCGGCGCTGGACGTCTCGGTGCAGGCGCAGGTGCTGGAGCTGCTGGACCGGCTGCGGCGCGAGCGGGGCATCGCCCTGCTGTTCATCACCCACGACCTGGCCGTGGTGCGGCAGGTCGCCGACCGGGTGCTGATCATGCGCGGCGGGTCGGTCGTCGAGGAGGGCGAGACCGAGCGGATCTTCGAGGCCCCCGCCCACCCGTACACCCGGGCCCTGCTGGACGCCGTCCTGCGGCTGCCCAGCGCGGACGGTACGGACGGTGCGGGCAGTACGGACGGCTCGGGCAGGGCGGACGGTACGGACGGTACGGGCAGTACGGACGGCTCGGGCGGGGCGCACGGCGCCGGCGTCACCGGCCGCGACGACCCCCGGCAGGACCCGCAGCAGGCCCCGGAGCAGAACACCGAGCAGGACACCGAACACGTCGCCGGGCAGGACGGCGAGCACGTCACGAAGTGGGAGACATGACTGACACGACGACGGACGCCGTCCCCGAGGCCGCCGAGGCGTGGCTGCGGCGGGCCGAGGAGGTCGCGGCGCTGCTGGCACCCGGCGCCGCCCGGCGCGACCGCGAGGGCACCCCGCCGGTACGGGAGATCCGGCTGCTGAAGGAGTCCGGCCTGGTGACCCTGCTGGGGCCGGTCGAGTACGGCGGGGCCGGCCAGGACTGGTCCACCGCGTTCCGGGTGGTGCGCACCGTCGCGGCGGCCGACGCCTCGGTCGGCGAGCTGCTGGCCCACCACTTCGTGTGGGTGTCGATCGCCGAGTTCATCGGCACCGACGAGAAGATCCAGCACATCGCCGAGGTGTCGGCCCGGGCCCGGTGGTTCTACAGCGGGTCCTCGAAGCCCCGCTCGGCGCCCCTGGTGATCCAGGACACCGGCCGCGAGATGCTGTTCCACGGGCGGCTGGAGCGCGTCCTGGGCCACCCGGTGTCGGACATCACCATCCTGGAGGGCTTCCTGGAGGACGGCGACACCCCGATCAGCGCGCTCGCGATGAGCGACCACCTGGGGCTGTCCTTCGAGCCCGGCGCCGAGGAGTTCGGGCTGCGGTCGCTGGCCGCCGGGACGGTGGTCGCCGACGGCGCGAACATCCCGTGGACCGGGGCGCTCGGCCACGTCGACAAGACCTTCGTGCCCCGGGTCTACAACACCTTCCTCACCCCGGCCTTCCAGCTCGCCCAGGCCAACGCGCTGATCGGCGCGGCCCGGGGCGCGCTGGACGCCGCCGCCCGGCACGCCCGCGAGCAGTGGTCGGAAGCGCCGCTGACCGAGGCCGCCGCCGCGGACGCGGCCCGGCACTACGGCGCCCTGGCCTCCGCGCTGTGGGCGGTGGAGGCGTTCGCCGACGCCGTCGGCGCCGAGGCGGACGCCCTGCACGCCCGGCGCCGCACGGTGACCGAGGAGGAGCGCGGCCGGCACGCCGTCCGGGTCGCGGCGCTGGCCGCGCAGGCCCGCGCCGCCGCCGACCCGGTCACCCCC
>NZ_JBSFJC010000239.1:0-6264 GCF_053597855.1 Kitasatospora sp. NPDC001225 | reverse complement strand
AAGCGCGGAGGCTTCGGCGGGCACGGGCCGGTCATGCGGTCAGGCGTCCGCGCCCCAGAGGAAGCCCGGCACGGGCGTGAAGCGCACGTACGGGCTCCACTCGTCGCCCGGCGGGCAGGGGGTGGGCGGGCACGGCGGCGGCGGACACTTGCTGTCCTCGACCGTGACCGTCACGCACGCGTGGTCCCCGGTCAGCTCGACCCTGGTCACCGAGGGCCGCGACAGGTTGTAGCCCTCGGGTGCGGAGACCTCCTGCCAGTAGTAGGTGCCCAACGGAAGGTGGTCCGCCGAGCAGACGCCCGACGCGGGGGTCGTGCACGGCGGGCCGACGGCGGTGTCGGGGTTGTCCCCCGTGGTCTGCAGACCGGCCACGCCGTTGCTCTCCCGCCACAGCTGGAAAACGGCGCCCGCCAGCGGCTGCCCGCTGTCGGCGTCGACCTTCCTGACGGAGGTGGACCCGCTCGGGGCGGTCGGCGTCTGCGTGTCCTGGACGGGGACCTGGACGTTCGGCCGGCCCAGGTCGATGACGACGGTCGTCACCGGGGACTGCGGCAGGTCGTACCCGGGCGGCGGCACCGTCTCCTGCCAGTAGTACGTGCCCAGCGGGAGCCCGGACGCCGAGCAGACACCCGACGCGGGCGTGACGCACGGGGAGCCCACGGCCGTGTCCGGATTCGGGCCGGTGGCCTGCAGCCCCGGAACGCCGTTGGTCTCGTGCCAGAGCTGGAAGGTGGCGCCCGCCAGGGGCTGTCCGGTCGCGGCGTCGGTCTTCTTGACGGAGGTGGACCCGGTGGGGGCGGTCGAGTGGGTGTCCTGGACGGGGAGCTGGATGTCCTGCCCGTTGGTGTCGAGGACGACGGTCGTCACCGCGGACTGCGGCAGGTCGTACCCGGGCGGCGGCGCCGTCTCCTGCCAGTAGTACGTACCCAGCGGGAGCCCGGACGCCGAGCAGACCCCCGACGCCGGGGTGACGCACGGGGAGCCCACGGCCGTGTCCGGGGTCGCCCCGGAGGCCTGCAGGCCCGCCACGCCGTTGGTCTCGTGCCACAGCTGGAAGGTCGCCCCCGCCAGCGGCTGTCCGGTGGCCGCGTCGGTCTTGGTGACGGAGGTGGACCCGGTGGGAGCGATGGTCTTGGCATCGGCGACGGTGACCATGACGTTCTTCCCGTTCGCGTCCAGCACCACGGTGTTCACGTTGAGGTCGGGCAGGTCGTACCCGTCGGGCGCCGAGACCTCCTGCCAGTAGTACGTGTCCAGCGGGAGGCCGGACGCCGAGCAGACACCGGACGCCGGGGTGACGCACGGGGAGCCGACCGCCGTGTCCGGGGTCGCCCCGGACGTCTGCAGACCGGCGACGCCGTTGGTCTCACGCCACAACTGGAAGGTCGCCCCCGCCAAGGGCTGCCCGCTGTCGGAGTCGGTCTTGGTCACGCTGGTCGAGGCCGTCGGAGCGGCGGCCGGGGTGTCGGCGACGGTGACCGGGGCGCTCTGCCCGTTGGTGTTCAGCACGACCGTGGTCACGTTGAGCCCGGGCAGGTCGTACCCGGGCGGCGCCGCCGTCTCCTGCCAGTAGTACGTGCCCAGCGGGAGCCCGGACGCCGAGCAGACGCCCGACGCGGGCGTGACGCACGGGGAGCCGACCGCCGTGTCGGGATTGGCGCCCGTGGTCTGCAGCCCCGGAACACCGTTGGTCTCGTGCCACAGCTGGAAGGTCGCCCCCGCCAGCGGCCGCGAGGTGGCGGAGTCGACCTTGGTCACGCTGGTGGACCCGGTCTCGACGACCGGGCTCGTGGTGTCCTGGACGGTGACCGGGACGGTCTGCCCGTTCGTGCCGAGGACCACGGTCGTCACCGGCGGCTGGGGCAGGTCGTACCCGGGCGGCGCCGCCGTCTCCTCCCAGTAGTAGGTGCCCAGCGGGAGGTCGGCCGTGGAGCAGACACCATTGCGCCCGGTGGTGCAGGGGGCGCCGACCTTGGTGTCCGGGGTGGTTCCCGTGGTCTGCAGGCCGGCGACGCCGTTGCTCTCCTTCCACAGCTGGAAGGTGGCGCCCGCCAGGGTCTGCCCGGTGGCCGAGTCGACCTTGGTCACGCTGGTCGAGCCGGTGGGGGCCGGCGGGTTGCCGCACTCCGGGAGGTCGCCGTTGAAGGGGTAGGCGTGGAACTCGGTCCCGGTCATGCCCAGACCGGAGTTGTGCAGCAGCGAGCCGGTGGTGAAGAACCGTCCGTTCAGGCCGGGCAGGTTCATCGTGGCGGTGCTGGCCGGGTTGCCGACCAGCACGCTGCCCTGGAACTGCCCCGAGCCGGTCAGGGTGACGGTCGTCGCGGTGGGGAAGTTCCACAGCAGGCGCTCGCGCAGCTGGTTCCACGGGTCGGTGTCCGCGAGGCTGCCGCTGTAGGTGTTGATGGTGCGGGCGTCGCCGACGAGGTTGACCAGGACGGTCGCGTTCGCGGGGATGCCGGCGAAGGTGACCCCCTGGGTGCCGCCGCCGCGGCCGACGATGTCGAAGTCGACGTTGAAGACCTGGAGGGCGGAGGTGCCGTCGCCGGTGAACAGGGTCTGGTACCCCTGGTTGACGGCGGTTCCGGTGGCCGGGCGGGGGGTGCCGGTCCCGGCGTAGCACGCGCTGGCCGTCTGCAGCTCGCCGCGCAGCGGCGCGTAGGCGGCCACGGCCTGCGGGTCGTGGACCTTCGTGCCGGTGACGGTGCCCGTGGTGGCGCCCGCGTAGCGGACGACGCCGCCCTCGGCCAGGAGCGACTGCCCCGGGGCCACGGTGACGTTGCCGCCGGCGGTGAGGAAGTCCGCGCCGTTCGGCGGGGGGACGCGCGAGCCGACGCCGACGATGCCAATGTTGTACACGGAGCTGACCCCGGCGGCCTTGCTCATGTCGAAGTTGCCGAGGGTCACCACGTGCCCCTCGGCCTCGGCGGCCGAGCCCCGGACGTTGAAGTCGCCGCCGACGAAGACGTTCACCCCGGCGTCGCGGCCCGCGAAGGGGCCGTTGTTGACCGGGGGGAACGTCGCCGGACAGTCCGCGCCCAGGCAGGGCCCCAGGCCGCCCGGCAGGCCGGCCGCCTGGGCGGCCGACGGTGCGATGAGCGACATGCCGAAGGGGACGAGCGTCAGGGCCAGGGCGGATCCCATCACCCTGCCGAGCCTTCGTCTCCAGCCGACGGCGGTCGCCTGATTCTGACTGGGCTTCACCACAGTCCTTTCCTCATATGAACCGAACAACAGCCCTCGGAGTGTTCTCGTCGGAGCCCCGAGCAGCGGCGACCCGCCAACCGTTTCGTCTGAACGCCGCGACACGTACACCCGATCGGACGCGGCGGACGCCGGGGCGACTGGGTCTCCCGACCCCGGATTGGGGCCCTCCGGCCCTGACGCGCCGTCAACGGCGGTCCCATCCTGGACTCGTCGAGGCCCCGTCCGCCCACCGCCACCGAACGACACCACGAGTCCCCGGAGGACCCGCATGTTCTGCTACCAGTGCGAACAGACCGACCGCACCGGCGCCACCCCCGGCTGCGCCGGCCCGATCGGCAACTGCGGCAAGGACTCCCCCACCTCGGACCTCCAGGACCTGCTGGTCCACGCGGTCAAGGGCATCTCCCAGTACGCCGCCAAGGCGCGCGCCCTCGGCGACCCGGACGACGAGGCGGCGGCCTTCGTCCTGTACGCGCTCTTCACCACGCTCACCAACGTCAACTTCAACCCCACCCGCTTCGCCGCCCTGATCCAGCTGGCCGTCGGCGTCCGGAACCGGACCAGGGACCGGTACGAGCGGGCCGCGCGCGCCGCCGGGCAGCAGCCGGAGACGCTCACCGGCCCGGCCGCCTGGGCCCCGGCCGCGGACCCCGGCGCCCTGGTCGGCCAGGCGTCGGGCGTCCGGGTGGACATCGGGCTCCCCCTGGTCGGGCCCGAGGTGGTCGGGCTCCGCTCGCTCCACCTCTACGCGCTCAAGGGCATCTGCGCCTACGCCCACCACGCCGACGTGCTCGGCCGCCGCAGCGCCGAGGTGCTCGGCGGCGTCGAGGACGCCCTCGCCTACCTGGCCGGCGAGCCGACCGACCCCGCCGAGCTGCTGGAGCGCGCCGTCGGCCTCGGCCGGCTCAACCTCGCGGCGATCGAACTGCTGGACGCCGCCAACACCGGCACCTACGGGCCCCAGCGGCCCACCGCCGTCCGCACCACCCCGGTCGCCGGAAAGGCCGTCCTGGTCAGCGGCCACGACCTGCGGGACCTGGAGGCCCTCCTGGTACAGACCAGGGGCCAGGGCATCAACGTCTACACCCACGGCGAGATGCTCCCCGCCCACGCCTACCCGCTGCTCAAGGCCCACCCGCACCTGGCCGGCAACTACGGCGGCGCCTGGCAGGACCAGCAGCGGGACTTCGCCGCCTTCCCCGGCCCGGTCCTGATGACCTCCAACTGCGTCATCGAGCCGCACGCCGCCTACCGCCGCCGGATCTTCACCGCCGGACCGGTCGGCTGGCCCGGCGTCCGGCACCTCGCCGACCACGACTTCCGCCCGCTGATCCAGGCCGCCCACGCCCTGCCCGGCTTCCCGGAGACCGCCGCCGAGGAGGAGGCCGTCACCGTCGGCTTCGGCCGGGACGCCGTGCTCGCGGTCGCCGACCAGGTCGTCCACGCGGTGCGGCAGGGCGACATCCGGCACTTCTTCCTGATCGGCGGCTGCGACGGCCCCACCCCCGGCCGCGACTACTACACCGACCTCGCCCTCGGCGCGCCCCGCGACAGCGTGGTGCTCACCCTCGGCTGCGCCAAGTACCGCTTCAACCGGCACGACTTCGGCGAGATCGCGGGCCTGCCCCGGCTTCTCGACCTCGGCCAGTGCAACGACACCTACTCCGCCATCCGGATCGCCACCGCGCTCGCCGACGCCTTCGAGTGCGACATCAACGACCTGCCGCTCACCCTCGCGCTGTCCTGGACCGAGCAGAAGGCCGTCGCGGTGCTGCTCACCCTGCTCGCGCTGGGCATCCGCGACATCCACCTCGGCCCCTCGCTGCCCGGCTTCCTGACCCCCGCCCTGGTCGAGGAACTGGTGAAGCGGTTCGGCCTGCGGGTGGCCGGCGACCCGGCGGCCGACCTGGCCGCCGCGCTCGAACGGACGGCGTCGTGAGCGCGGGGCACGCCCACCCCGTCACCCTCACCACCAGCGACGGCGGCCGGCTGGAGTTCGACTGCGCCCCCGGCCGCAGCGTCCTGGAGGCCGCGGCGGAGGCCGGCGCCGCCCTGCCCGCCTCCTGCCGCCGGGGCACCTGCGGCTCCTGCCACGCCTCCGTCACCGACGGGCCGTACGACCTCGGGCCGCACAGCGAACAGGCCCTCCCGCCGGACGGGCGCGGGCGCGGCGAGGTGCTGCTCTGCCGCACCTTCCCACGCGGTCCGCTGACCGCCGCCCTGCCGTACGAGCAGGCCCGCGTCCTGTACGGCGCCGTCCCGGTCCGCGCGGCCACCGTCACGGCGGTGGACCCGGTCACCCCGGACACCGTGCGGCTGGAGCTGCGCCTCGACGACCCGGACTGCCAGTTCGACCCGGGGCAGTTCATGGAGCTCCAGACACCCGGCAGCGAGGTGAAGCGCGCCTACTCCCCCGCCAACACCGGCAACTGGGAGGGCCGGCTGGAGTTCTACGTCCGACTGCGGGAGGGCGGGCACTTCTCCTCCTACCTCGCCGACCGGGCCCGCCCGGGCGACCGGCTCACCGTGCACGGCCCGCAGGGCGCCTTCGGCCTGCACGAGACCGGCCTGCGGCCGCGCTGGTTCCTGGCCGGCGGCACCGGCCTGGCCCCGCTGCTGGCGATGGCCCGCCGGATGGCCGAGTGGCAGGATCCGCAACCCGCCCGGCTGTTCCTCGGCGTCAACGAGCCGCGGGACGTCTTCGGACTGGACGAACTCGACGCCGTAGCAGCCGAGTTGCCCGGTTTCCGGTACGAGGTCTGCGTCCGCGGGCCCGGCCCCGACTGGTCCGGCCCGACCGGCACCCCGGCCGACCTGCTCGCCGCCGCCCTGCCCGAACTCGGCGGCGCCGCACCGGACCTGTACGTCTGCGGCCCGCCGCCCCTGGTCGACGCCGTGCTGCGCACCGCCGCTTCGGCAGGGGTGCCGGCCGAACAGGTCCACCGGGAGCGCTTCCTGGCCACCTGACCGCCGGGCCGCCGCCGAACTCCTGCCGCGGGGGCCCGGCGGCGACGCCCTTCGGAATATCACACCTCTGAACTCCATTCACAAAAAAAAAAA
>NZ_JBSFJC010000238.1:0-6283 GCF_053597855.1 Kitasatospora sp. NPDC001225 | reverse complement strand
TGCCGCGGACGTTGCACGCGGAGGTGCCGTCGTCGCATGTGGACTGGTCCTCGGGCGGGGTGGAGCTGCTGGCCGAGGCGCGGGAGTGGCCTGAGCTGGGCCGGCCGCGGCGGGCGGGTGTGTCGTCCTTCGGGATCAGTGGGACGAACGCGCATGTGATCGTGGAAGGGGTCGCCGAAGAGCCAACTGCCCCCACAAAGAGCCCTGTTGATAATCCGGGTGTGGTGCCGTGGGTGGTGTCCGGCCGGTCGGTGGAGGCGCTGCGGGCGCAGGCGGGCCGGCTGGCGGAGCACCTGACGGAGCGCCCGGAGGTCGGCGCGGGCAGCGTCGGCTGGTCGCTGGTCGCGCAGCGCTCGCTGTTCGAGCAGCGTGCCGTCGTGACGGGTGCCGACCGTGAAGAACTGCTCGCGGGGCTGCGCGTCCTGGCCGAGGGCGGTACGGCGGACAACGTCACCGTCACGCCCCCCACCACACCCCCCGATGGCTCGAACAGGCTCGCGCTGCTCTTCACCGGCCAGGGTGCGCAACGCCTCGGCATGGGCCGCAGTCTGCACCGGGACTTCCCCGTCTTCGCGAAGGCGTTCGACGAGGCGTGCGCGCAGTTGGACGCGCACCTGCCCGTCCCCCTGAAGGACGTCGTCTTCGGTACGGACGCCGACCTCCTGGACCGCACCCTGTACGCCCAGTCGGCCCTGTTCGCCCTGGAGACCGCGCAGTTCAGGCTCCTGGAGCACTACGGCATCAGGCCCGACCACCTGCTCGGACACTCGGTCGGCGAGGTGGCCGCCGCCCATGTCGCGGGCGTGCTCGACCTGCCGGACGCCGCGCTCATGGTGGCGACGCGGGGACGGCTGATGCAGGCCGCCCGCGGCGACGGCGCCATGATCGCCGTGGAGGCCACCGAGCAGGAGGTCCTGGCGGTCCTCGGAGAGCGCGAGGACCTGGCCGGGATCGCCGCCGTCAACGGCCCGCGGTCCGTGGTGGTCTCGGGTGATGCCGCGGTCGCCACCGAGGTCGCGGACCACTTCGCGGCGCTGGGGCGCCGGACCAGGCGGCTGCGGGTCAGCCACGCCTTCCACTCTCCCCACATGGACAGCGCGCTGGAGGAGTTCCGCACCGTCCTCGAAGGCCTGACCTTCCGCGCCCCCGTCCTCTCCGTCGTGTCCAACGTGACCGGGCGGGAGGCCACCGCCGAGCAGCTCTGCTCCCCCGACTACTGGGTGTCCCACATCCGCCGCGCCGTCCGGTTCGGCGAGGGGGTCGAGCACCTCGCCGGGCTCGGCGTGGGGACCTACCTCGAACTCGGCCCCGACGGTGTCCTGACCGGTCTGGTCCCGGACTGCCTGCCGGCCGGGACCGACGCGGTCACCCTGCCGCTGCTGCGGGCCCGGCGCCCGGAGAGCGGCTCCCTGCTCACCGCGGTCGCCCGGGCCGCCTTCATCGGCCACCTGCCCGACTGGTCCCCGCTCTTCCCGGGCGCGCGGCCGGTGGAGCTGCCGACGTACGCCTTCCAGTACCGGTCCTACTGGCTGACGCAGGACACCGCCGTCGCGGACGTGGCCTCGGCGGGTCTGGAGACGGTGGGGCATCCGCTGCTGGGTGCGGCGGTCGAGCGGCCCGAGGGGAGGGGCTGGGTGTTCACCGGCCGCCTGTCGCCCACGACCCACCCCTGGACGGAGGACCACGTCATCGGCGAGGAGGTGCTGCTGCCCGGTGTGGCGCTGCTCGACGTCGCCCTCGCGGCGGGCGCCCGGGCCGGCTGCCGGCGGCTGGACGAACTCACCCTGGAAGCCCCGCTGTCCCTCCACCCTGACGCCCCGGCCGACCTGCGCGTGGTGCTGGACCCCGAGGAGGAGGGGCGCTGGTCGCTGGCCGTGTTCTCGCGCTCCGACGACACCTGGCGGCGCCACGCCACCGGCGTGCTGGCCGCCGGGGCCGAAGGCAGCGGGAGCGCGCTGACGGACTGGCCGCCGAAGGACGCGACCCCTCTCGACGTGGCCGACGCGTACCAGGCCCTGGCCGCCCGCGGCTACGACTACGGGCCGACCTTCCAGGGCCTGCGCGCCGCCTGGCGCGACGGCGACGTGCTGTACGCGGAGGTCGGGCTCCCGGCCGGCGTGGAGCCCTCCGGTTTCGGGGTGCACCCGGCCGTGCTGGACGCGGCGCTGCACCTGCTCGTCCTGGAGGGCGACCAGGCGGCCGGGCTCCGGCTGCCGTTCGCCTGGTCCGGTGCCGAACTGCACGCCACCGGTGCCACCGTGCTGCGGGTACGGCTGACGCCCACCGGCACCGACACCGTGGCCCTGGCCGTCTGCGACGCCGCCGGGGCGCCGGTCGCCACCGTCGAAGCGCTGACCCTGCGCCCCTACTCGGCGGCGGGCGGGGGCCGTACGCCGCTGTTCGCCGTGGACTGGGTGCCCGTGCCGGACCCGGCCGCCGCCACCGCTCCGGCCACTCCCGCCCCGGACCTGCCGACGGACCCGCCGACGGACCGCTGGGCCGTCCTCGGCACGCGCGGCCCCGACCTGCCGGGCGTGACCCGCCACGCCGACCTCACCACGCTGTCCGGTGCGGTCGAGGACCTGGAGGTGGCCGTCCTCCCGTGGACGGCGAGCGCGCCGGAGCACGAGGTGCCGTCCGCGGCCCATGACGCCGCCCGGGAGGTCCTGGGCCTGCTGAAGAGCTGGCTGGCCGAGGAGCACCGGACCTCCGCGCCGCTGGTGGTCCTCACCCGGAACGCGGTGGCCGTCGAAGCGGCGGAAGGCGTGGCGGACCTCGCCGCATCCGTGCTGTGGGGCCTGCTGCGTACCGCCCAGACCGAACACCCGGGCCGCTTCGTCCTGCTCGACGCCGACGCCGACCCGACCCCCGGGCTGGTGGCCGCCGCGCTCGCCACCGGAGAGCCCCAACTGGCCCTGCGCAACGGCACCTTGAAGGCCGCCCGGCTGGCCCGGCAGACACCCCGTGAGCTGCTCGCACCCCCGGAGGGCGCGCCGGCCTGGCGGATGGAACCGGGCGCCAGCGGCTCCCTCGACGCGCTGTCCCTCCGGCCCCGCCCCGAGGCGCTCGCCCCCCTGTTGCCGGGCGAGGTGCGCGTCGCCGTCCGCGCCGCGGGCCTCAACTTCCGTGACGCGCTGAACGCCCTGGGGCTCTACCCCGGCGACGCGGGCCCGCTCGGCATCGAGGGCGCCGGCGTGGTCACCGAGGTCGGCCCCGGAGTGACCGGGTTCGCGCCCGGCGACCGGGTCATGGGCCTGCTGCCCGGCGCCTTCGGACCGGTGGTCGCCACCGACAGCAGGATGCTCGTCACCGTCCCGGACGGCTGGACCTTCGCCCAGGCGGCGGCCGTTCCCGTCGTCTTCCTGACCGCCTACTACGCGCTGACCGACCTGGCCGCCCTGGCCCCGGGCCAGTCGCTGCTGGTCCACGCGGCGGCGGGCGGCGTCGGCATGGCCGCGGTCCAGCTCGCCCACCACCTCGGCGCGCGGGTCTTCGGCACCGCGAGCCCCGGCAAGTGGGACACGCTGCGCTCCATGGGCCTGCCGGACGAGCGCATCGCCTCGTCCCGGGACCTCCTCTTCGAGCAGGGCTTCCGCCGGGTGCTCGGCGAGGACGGCGGCTTCGACGTCGTCCTCAACGCGCTGGCCCACGAGTACGTGGACGCCTCGCTGCGCCTGCTGCGCCCCGGCGGCCGGTTCCTGGAGATGGGCAAGACCGACGTCAGGGACCCCGCGTCCCTCCCCGACGTCTCCTACCAGGCGTTCGACCTCATGGTGGTCGACGCGGACCGCATCCAGGAGATGCTCACCGAGCTCGTGCGCCTCTTCGAGGCCGGCGCGCTCACCCACCTCCCGCTCACCGTCCGGGACGTCCGCCGGGGCAGGGAGGCCTTCCGGCACATCAGCCAGGGCCGCCACACCGGCAAGAACGTGCTCACCCTTCCGGTGTCGTTGGATCCGGAGGGTGCGGTGCTGGTGGTCGGTGGGACGGGGGTGCTGGGGTCGTTGTTGGCGCGTCATCTGGTGGTGGCGTGCGGGGTGCGGCACCTGGTGCTGGTGAGTCGTCGGGGTGTGGAGGCGCCCGGGGCGGCGACACTGCGGGACGAGCTGTTGGGGCTGGGCGCGCGCAGTGTGGTGGTGCGGGCGTGTGACGCGGCCGACCGGGTGGCGTTGGGGGTGCTGGTCGACGAGGTGGTGGCGCAGCGGCCGCTGACGGGTGTGTTCCACGTGGCGGGGGTGCTGCGCGACGGGGTGCTGGTGTCGCTGGGTGCGGAGGCGCTGGGGGAGGTGCTGCGGTCGAAGGTGGACGGCGCGTGGGCGTTGCACGAGGTGACGCGGGAGCGGTGCCCCGGGCTGGCGGCCTTCGTGCTGTACTCCTCGGTCTCGGGCCTGGTGGGCACCGCGGGCCAGGCGAACTACGCGGCGGCGAACACGTTCCTGGACGCGCTGGCGCAGGAGCGGTCGGCCCGGGGGCTGCCGGGTCTGTCGCTGGCGTGGGGGTTGTGGGAGCAGGAGTCCGGCATGACCGCCGGCCTCGACGACACGGCCTTCCAGCGCTTCGAGCGGTACGGCATCGGAAAGATCCCCTCCGAGCAGGGCATGGCGCTGTTCGACGAGGCACGGCAGGGAAGCGAGCCGGCGGTGGCACCGCTGGTGCTCGACCCGGCGCGACTGCACGCGAGGGCCGCCGTGGCCGACCTGCCACCGCTGCTGCGCGGCCTCGTCTCAGCCCCGGCCCGGCGTACGGCGGCCCCGGCCGCGGCACCGAGGACGGCGGGCGCCTCCACCTGGACCGACCGGATCGCGGGGGCGGCCGGAGGACGCGGCCTCGACGTCGTGACGGAGCTCCTGTGCCAGGAGATCGCCGACGTCCTCGGCCACTCGGGGCCCGGAGCCATCGACACCGGCGCGGAGTTCCGGGGGCTCGGCCTCGACTCCCTCACCCTCGTCGAACTGCGCAACCGGCTCAACGCGGCCACCGGGCTCAGGCTCCCCGTCAACGTGCTGTTCGACCAGCCCACACCGGACGAACTGGCCGCCCACCTCCTGGCGGCCCTCGAACCCGGGCAACCGGACCCGGTCTCGCGCATCCTCGCCGACGCCGACCGGATGGAGGAGGCGTTGAAGCTCTTCGCCGGCGAGCGCGAGGACCGCACCAGGGTCACCACCCGACTGACGCAGATCCTTCGCGCCTGGCAGCGGGAGCAGGACGAACCCGCCGAATCCGCCGACGACCTCGACCACGTGACCGACGACGAACTCTTCGACGCGCTCGACAACGAACTGTCGCGCTGAGGTAAGGGAAAGGTGAGCCCCATGTCCAACGAAGCCAAGCTCCGCGACTACCTCAAGCGCGCCACGGCGGACCTGCGCGAGGCACGACAGCAGACCAGGGAACTGGAGGAGAAGGCCCACGAACCCATCGCGATCGTGGGGATGGGGTGCCGGTACCCGGGCGGGGTGAGCTCGCCGGAGGACCTGTGGCAGCTGCTGTCGGAGGGGCGCGACGCGATCTCCGGCTTCCCCGAGGGACGGGGATGGAACCTGGACGGCTCCGGCGCCCCGGCCCGGGACCAGGACGCGCGGGGACCCGGCTCGATCCCCACCCGGAGCGGCGGCTTCCTGCACGACGCGGACCTGTTCGACGCGGGGTTCTTCGGCGTCTCGCCGCTCGAGGCCGAGGCGATGGACCCGCAGCAGCGGCTGCTGCTGGAGGTGTCCTGGGAGGCGCTGGAGCGGGCGGGGATCCGTCCCGACACCCTGAAGGGCAGTGCGACCGGTGTCTTCACCGGGCTGATCTCCGGGGAGTACGTCTCCCGGCTGTCTTCCGTCCCCGCCGAGGCCGAGGGCTACGCCGGTACGGGGAACACGGCCAGTGTCGCGTCCGGCCGGGTGGCCTATGTGCTGGGGCTGGAGGGCCCGGCCGTGTCGGTGGACACGGCGTGCTCGTCGTCGCTGGTGGCGCTGCACCTGGCGGTGCAGTCGCTGCGGCGGGGCGAGTGCGCGATGGCGCTGGCCGGCGGTGTCACCGTCATGGCGGGTCCGTCCACGCTCGTCGAACTCGGCAAACAGGGCGGTCTTTCCCCGGACGGCCGGTGCCGGGCCTTCGGTGAGGGGGCCGACGGCACGGGGTTCGGTGAGGGTTGCGGCGTGCTGGTGCTGGAGCGGTTGTCCGACGCGCGGCGGGCTGGGCGCCGGGTGTTGGGGGTGGTGCGGGGTTCGGCGGTGAACCAGGACGGTGCGTCGAACGGGTTGACGGCGCCGAGTGGTCGGGCGCAGGTGCG
>NZ_JBSFJC010000237.1:0-6402 GCF_053597855.1 Kitasatospora sp. NPDC001225 | reverse complement strand
GACGGCCGGGCTGTTCCGGCTGCTCGCCCAGGAGGACCCGGGCTGCCTGCGCGGCGTCCGCGAGGTGTGGACCGGCGGCGAGGCGGTGCCCGGCGCCGCCGTCCGCAAGGTCCTGGCGGCCTGCCCCGGCCTCACCGTGGTCGACGGCTACGGGCCGACCGAGACCACCACCTTCGCCACCCGCCGGGCCTTCCGCGAGGGCGACGAGCTGCCCGCCACGCTGCCGATCGGCCGCCCGCTGGACAACACCCGGGTGTACGTCCTGGACGGCGCGCTCCAGCCCCAACCGCCGGGCATCACCGGTGAGCTGTACATCGCCGGGGCCGGGCTCGCACGCGGCTACGCGGGCCGCCCCGGCGAGACCGCCGCCCGCTACCTCGCCGACCCCTTCGGCCCGCCCGGCGCCCGGATGTACCGCACCGGCGACACCGTCCGGTGGAGCGCGGACGGCGAACTGCACTTCGTCGGCCGCGCCGACGACCAGATCAAGATCCGCGGCTTCCGGATCGAACCCGCCGAGATCGAGGCCCGGCTCACCGCCCACCCGGCCGTCGCCGAGGCCGTGGTCTCGCTCCACCAGGACGCCGGACGCAAGCGCCTGGCCGCCCACCTGGTGCCGGCCGAGGGCGCCGAGCCGCCCGCCGCCGCCGAACTGCGCGCTCACCTGGCCGCCGACCTGCCCGACTACATGCTGCCCGCGGCCTTCGTCACCCTGCCCGAACTCCCGCTCACCGCCAACGGCAAGGTGGACCGCCGCCGGCTGCCCGCCCCCGACTGGTCGACGGGCGGCGACCGCCCCCACCGCGCCCCCGGCACCGACCGCGAACGGCTGCTCGCCGCGATCTGGGCCGAGCTGCTCGGGGTCGAACGGGTCGGGCTGGACGACGACTTCTTCCTGCTCGGCGGCGACTCCATCCTGAGCATCCAGGTGGTCTCCCGGGCCCGCGCCGCCGGCCTCGCGCTCTCCCCGCGCGACCTGTTCCGGCACCCCACCGTCGCCGCCCTGGCCGCGGCCGCCGGCAGCGCCGTCACCGTCGCGGGCACCGAGCCGGTCGGCGGCGAGGTCGGCCTGACACCGATCCAGCACTGGTTCCTCGACCCGAACCCGCCGTACGCCCACCACTTCGACCAGTCCCTGGTGGTGGAGGCCCCCGGCGCCGTCGACCCCCGGGCCCTGCGCCGCGCCCTGGCCGCCCTGTGGGCCCACCACGACGCGCTGCGCTCCCGCTTCACCCGCGCCGAGGACGGCACCTGGCGGCAGCACTGCGCCCCCGCCGAGGAGGCCGCGCCCGAGCTGCTGGAGGTCCACGGCCACGGCACCGAGGAGGCGGTGACCGCGGCCGCCCACGCCTCCTTCCGGCCGGCCGACGGCCCGCTGCTCACCGCCCGGCTGTTCCAGGGCGACGGCGCCCGGCCCGACCGGCTGCTGCTGGCCGTCCACCACCTGGTGGTCGACGGCGTCTCCTGGCGGGTGCTGCTGGAGGACCTGGAGACCGCCTACCGGCAGGCCGTCGAGGGCCGCCCGCTGCGGCTGCCCGCCCGCACCAGCTCCGTCCGGGAGTGGGCCCGCCGCCTGGCCGCGCACACCGAAGCCGGCGGTTTCGACGGGCAGCGCGACCACTGGGCAGCCGCCGCCCGGGCCTGCGCCACCCCGCTGCCGGTGGACGGCGACGGTACCAACACCGCCGCCGACCTGCGCGAGGTGACCGTCCGGCTGGACCGCGACCGCACCGACGCCCTGCTGCGGCAGGTCCCCGCGGTCTACCGCACCCGGATCGACGACGTGCTGCTCACCGCGCTCGGCCGGGTGCTCGCCGACTGGACCGGGCGCGGCACCGTCGCCGTCGGCCTGGAGGGCCACGGCCGCGAGGACCGGCTGTTCGACGGCCTCGACCTGTCCCGCACGGTCGGCTGGTTCACCTCGCTCTTCCCCGTCGCCCTCGACATCCCGGCGGGGGACTGGGGCACCGCCCTGAAGGCCGTCAAGGAGCAGCTGCGGGCGGTGCCCGACCGCGGCCTCGGGTACGGCGCGCTGCGCCACCTCGCCGGGGACGCGGCGCTCGCCGACGCGCCCGCCCCCGGCGTCGCCTTCAACTACCTGGGCCGCTTCGACTGGTCCGCCGACGGCGCCGCCCTGGTCCGCGCCGTCCCCGGCGGCCTCGGCGGCGCGGAGGCGCCCGGCACCGAGCGCCCCCACCTGCTGGACGTGGTCGCCCGGGTCGAGGACGGCGAGCTGGAGATCGGCTGGTACTACAGCTCCGGCCGGCACCGCGCCGACACCGTCACCGGGCTCGCCCACGCCATGCGGGGCGCCCTGGAGGAGATCGTCGCCCACTGCGCCGAGCCCGGCGCGGGCGGCCGCACCCCCGCCGACTTCCCGCTCGCCCGGCTCGACCAGGCGGCGGTGGACCGGATCGCCGGGGACGGCCGAGCGGTCGCCGACGTCTACCCGCTGACCCCGATGCAGGCCGGGATGCTCTTCCACAGCCTGCTCGACCCGGACGGCGACACCTACGTCAACCAGGTCCAGCTGGTGCTGGACGGGGTCACCGACCCGCACGCGCTGGCCGAGGCCTGGCAGCGGACCGCCGACGCCAACGCGATCCTGCGCACCCGGCTCAGCTGGCAGGACGGCGCCGAACCGCTCCAGGTCGTCCAGCACCGGGCCGCCGTCCCGGTCGCCCACCACGACTGGACCGGCCGCCCCGCCGAACAGGTCGAGCGGGACACCGCCCGGCTGCTCGCCGAGGACCGGGCGGCGGGCATCGACCTCGGCGGCGCGCCGCTGCTGCGCCTCGCCCTGATCCGGCTGACGCCGACCCGGGTCCGGGTGGTGTGGACCTTCCACCACGTGCTGCTCGACGGCTGGAGCGCCGCCCAGGTCTTCGACGAGGTGTGCGAGCGCTACGCCGCCCTGACCGCCGGACGCGCCCCCGCTCCGGCCGAACGGGCGCCCTACGCCGACTACCTGCGCTGGCTGGCCGGCCAGGACGGGGCGGAGGCCGAGCGGTACTGGCGCGACACCCTGGCCGGCTTCCCCGCCCCCACCGAACTGCCCCGGGACCGCCGCCCGGCCGGCGCCCACCGCGCCTCCTCCTCGGCCTCGGTGCGGGTCGCCCTCGGCCCCGAGCTGTCCGAGCGGCTGCGCGACACCGCCCGGCAGGCCGGGCTGACCGTCAACACCGTGCTCCAGGGCGCCTGGGCGCTGCTGCTCTCCCGCTACGGCGGCGGGGACGACGTGGTGTTCGGCACCATCGTCTCCGGCCGGCCCGCCGAACTCCCCGGCGTCACCTCGATGGTGGGGCTGTTCATCAACGCCCTGCCGACCCGGGTGCGGATCGACCCCCGGCGCCCGCTGCGGGAGCTGCTGCGGGAGGTCCAGGACCACCAGTCCGAGGCCCGCCGGCACGACGCCGTCTCGCTGGCCCAGCTCCAGGGCTGGAGCGAACTGCCCGGCGGCACCGCCCTGTTCGACAGCCTGGTGGTCTTCGAGAACTACCCCTTCGACGCCCAGTCGCTGACCCGGCACGGCCTCGGCGTGGAGACCGAGCAGGTGCTGGAGCCGACCAGCTACCCGCTCAGCGTGGTGGTCGCCCCCGGCGAGTCCATCGAGGTCGGCCTGGACCACGACCCGGCCCTCTTCGACACCGCCACCGTCGAGGGGCTCGGCGCGGGCCTGCGCACCCTGCTCGCCGGGATGGCGGCCGGCCTCGACCGGCCGGTGGGCGAACTGCCGCTGCTGGACCCGGCCGAGGGGCGCGCACTGGTGGCCCGCCTCGGCGGGGCGGTCACCGAGGCACCGGACGGCACCCTGCCCGAGGCCTTCGCCCGACAGGCCGCCCGCACCCCCGACGCCCCGGCGGTCCGCTCCGGCGACGAGCAGCTGACCTACCGGGAGCTCGACGAGCGCTCCAACCGGCTGGCCCGGCTGCTGATCGCGGCCGGGGCCGGCCCCGAGCGCTTCGTCGCGCTCGCGCTGCCCCGCACCGTCGAACTCGCCGTGGCACTGCTCGCGGTGCTCAAGAGCGGCGCAGCCTACCTGCCCGTCGACCCCGGCTACCCGGCCGAGCGGATCGCCTACCTCTTCGAGGACGTCCGGCCCGACGCCGTCGTCACCGGCACGGCGACCGCCGACCGGCTGCCCGACGGCCCGTCCACCCGGATCGTGCTGGACGACCCCGCCTGCCGCGAGCGCCTGGCCGCCGCCCGCGCCGACGCCGTCCGCGACGAGGAGCGGCACGGCGCCCTGCGCCCGGAGCACCCCGCGTACGTCATCCACACCTCCGGCTCGACCGGCCGCCCCAAGGGCGTGGTGGTCGCCCACAGCTCGGTGCTCGCCCTGACCGACTGGGCCGCCGCCGAGTTCGCCGACGGCGGCCTGGCCCACGTGCTCGCCGCCACCTCGCTCAACTTCGACGTGTCGGTGTTCGAGATCTTCGCGCCGCTGCTCTCCGGCGGCCGCGTGGAACTCCTGCGCGACCTGCTGGCGCTGGCCGAGCGCCCCGGCCCCTGGCGGGCCGGCCTGCTCAGCGCGGTGCCCTCGGCCCTCGGCGGACTGCTCGCCGACGGCGCCGTGCACCTCGCGGCGGACACCGTGGTGCTGGCCGGCGAGGCACTGCCCGCCCGCACCGTGCGGCAGGTCCGCGAGGCCGTCCCCGGCTGCCGGGTGCTGAACGTCTACGGCCCCACCGAGGCCACCGTCTACGCCACCGCCCACACCTGCGACCCCGCCGACCCGGACCGCGACCCGCCGATCGGCCGCCCGCTCGGCGGCGCCCGGGCCTACGTCCTGGACGAGCGGCTGCGCCCGGTGCCCGTCGGCGCTCCCGGGGAGCTGTACCTGGCCGGCACCGGCGTGGCCCGCGGCTACCTGCGCCGCCCCGGCCTGACCGCCGCCCGCTTCCTGCCCGACCCGTACGGCCCGCCCGGCGCCCGGATGTACCGCACCGGCGACCGGGTGCGCTGGAGCGCCGACGGCGGTCTCGACTACCTCGGCCGCGCCGACGACCAGGTCAAGGTGCGCGGCTTCCGGATCGAACTCGGCGAGGTCGAGGCCGCGCTGGCCCGCCACCCCCGGGTCTCGGCGGCCGCCGCCCGGGTGGTCGACCAGGACGGCCACAAGCGGCTGGTGGGCTACGCGGTGCCGCGCGACGGCGCCCTGCCCGACCAGGCCGAGTGGCGGGCCTTCCTCGGCGACACCCTCCCCGGCCACCTGGTGCCCGCCCTGGTGGTGCCGCTGGAGCGGCTGCCGCTCGGCGCGACCGGCAAGCTGGACCGGCGCGCCCTGCCCGAGCCGGTGTGGGCCGCGCCCGCGACGGAGGCCGGCCGGCCCCCGCGCACCGACACCGAGCGCGCCCTCGCCGCCATCTGGCGCGAGGTGCTCGGGGTGCCCGAGGTCAGCGCGGACGACAACTACTTCGCCCTCGGCGGGGACTCCATCCTCGGCATCCAGATCGTCTCGGCGGCCCGCCGGGACGGCCTCGCGCTGACCCCCCGGCACCTGTTCGCCCACCAGACCCTGGCCGAACTCGCCCGCGCCGCCGAGCGCTCACCGCAGCCCGAGCCCGCCGCCGACCAGGGCGCGGTGGTCGGCGAGGCCCCGCTCACCCCCGTCCAGCACTGGCTGCTGGACACCCTGGACGGCGACCCGGCCCAGCTCACCCAGTCCGTCTCCTTCACCCTCGCCCCGGACACCGACGAGGAGACCCTGCGGGCCGCGCTGGCCGCCGTCCTGGACCACCACGACGCGCTGCGGCTGCGCTACGAACCGCTCGCCGACGGCCGGTGGCGCCAGCACGGCACCGCACCCGGCCAGGCCCCCGAACTGCGCCCGCACGAGCTGCCCGCCGCCGAGGGGGAGCAGCGCGCGACCGTCCTGCGGGACCTCGGCGAGCGACTGGCCGAGGGCTTCGACCTGGCCGCCGGACCGCTGCTGCGGGCCGCGCTCTGCCGCTTCGCCGACGACCCCCGCCCGGTGCTGCTGCTGGCCGCGCACCACCTGGTGGTGGACGCGGTGTCCTGGCGGATCCTGCTGGAGGACCTGGAGCGCGCCCACAACGCGCTGAGCGCGGGCGAGCGGCCCGACCTCGGCGCCAAGAGCACCTCCTTCCGGGCCTGGGCCGAACGGCTCGCCGCGCACACCGCGGCCGGCGGCTTCGACGCGGAACTCCCGTACTGGCAGGGCCTGGTGGACGACGACCTGCCGGTGGACCTGGACGGCGCCAATACGGCGGAGAGCGAGGAGTCGCTGACCTTCGCCCTGGACGCCGAGTCCACCCGCCGGCTGCTCCAGGACGTCCCGGAGGCCTACCGCACCCAGGTCATGCCCCCGCCGTCCGCCGACCGGCCCTCGACCTGCCCGGCGCCGCCCTCGCCACCGCCGGTGTCTGCGCGGCGAGTTAC
>NZ_JBSFJC010000236.1:0-6473 GCF_053597855.1 Kitasatospora sp. NPDC001225 | reverse complement strand
TTGGCGCGCTCGTGGGGGTCGACGCCCCAGCCGTGGGTGAGGGCGGCGACGAGCTGGAGGCCCCGGCCGGACTCGGCGAGCAGGGACAGCGGCGGGGCGGAGGGCAGCACCGGGCTCTCGTCCGTGACGGAGACCCGGAGGACGTCCCCCTCGGAGATGATCTCGACCAGCGGCGCGGGGGTCTCGGTGTGCCGCCAGGCGTTGACGAGCAGCTCGCAGAGCGCGAGCTGCGCGTCGAAGATCGGCGAGGCGGACCAGCCGACGCGGGACATGGTGTTGCGGAGGGTCTGCCGCGCGACGGCGATGGTGGGGGTGTTGATGTGACGCATGGGAGTTCTCCCGAGGCGTGAGTGAGGGGGAACCGGCGGAACATGTGTCGCCGTGAGCCAGGCCGTGGAGAAGGACATGGCTGCTCTGCGGTGCTTGCTAGCAGGCGTTACTGACGATCCGTCGGACCGATGTGACACCGACCATAACGCAGACGGTCTCAATTTTGAGCCGAGAGCTGGGAGGTTCCCCCGAACGTGGCAACTCCACCGCCCCGACCTGCGGCAGACTGGTCATCATGGCGCTACGACCGAACCCAACCCTTCGCCAACGGCGGATCGGGACCGAGCTACGGAGGATGCGGGAGCAGGCTGGCCTCGGCGGCAGCCAGCTGGCGCGCAAGCTCGGCATCCAGCCCGCGCAGATCACACAGATGGAGAGCGGGAAGGGCGGGGTCAGTGTCGAGCGGCTGCGAACCATCGCCGCTGCATGCATGTGCGGCAACCAGCAGCTGATCGACGCACTGACCGAGGTGACCACCGAGCGCACGAAGGGATGGTGGGAGGAGTACCGCGGGTCGGTATCCTCACATCTGCTCGATCTCGCAGAGCTTGAGGACTCCGCTGCGAGGCTCATTACCTACACGATCACGTTCGTACCTGGGCTGCTACAAACTGATGCCTACGCCGCCTCGGTCTTTGCCAGAGCTATCCCACCGTTGCCCCACCATGAAGTCGACGTCCGGATGGACTTCCGGATGAAGCGGCAACAGGTCATCCGCGCAGGCGGGCCGCCTTACGCCGCATTCATCCACGAAGCTGCTCTCCGTATGCAGTTCAGTGGCCCGAAAGTCCTCACTGAGCAGCTCGAAGCCCTCATCAAGCACTCCGAGACCTCGGCAGTCTCGATCCGCGCAGTACCGTTCGACATCGAGTCCCTGCCCGGCCCGAGCGAGAACCTCATCTACGCGGAAGGCGCTGTACCCGAGCTGGATTCGGTTCAGATCGACACCACCCACAACAGCCTGATTCTCGACTCTCCTGCACCACTCGCAAGCTACCGCGAGATGCTCGCCCGGATGGCGTCCGTCGCACTCTCGGAGGAGGAGTCCCGAGACTTCATCCGGCAGATCAAAAAGGAGATAGAGAGCAAGCATGGATAGCCCCGTGTGGCAGAAGTCCAGCTACTCCGGCGCGAACAACGCGTGCGTCGAGGTCCGCACATTGAGCGGCGCGGTCGAAATCCGCGAGTCCGACGAGGGCCACCTCGTCCTCCACACCACCCCCACCGCCCTCACCTCTCTCCTCCACGGCATCAAGGCCGGCGAGTTCGACCACCACGCCTGACGGTTCCACTCCGCGCCCCTCGCCCTCCCCAGGGCGAGGGGCGCAACAGAGACCTCACCGACCTGCCAGGAAGGAAATGGAAGACAACAAATGCCTGAGTCCAACTGGCAGAAGTCCAGCTACAGCGCCTCAAGCAACGAGTGCGTCGAGGTCCGTACGACGAGCGGCGCGGTCGAACTCCGCGAGTCCGACGAGGGCCACCTCATCCTCCGCACTACCCCCACCACCTTCGCCACCCTCCTCCACGCCCTCAAAGCCAGCGAGTTCGACCACCACGCCTGACGGCTCCACTCCACGCCCCTCGCCCTCCCCAAAGCGAGGGGCGCAACAGAAGACCCCATCCGATCCGCCAGGAAGGAAACGGAAGACAGCAATGCGAGCGTCCAGCTGGCAGAAGTCCAGCTACAGCGGCGCGACCAACGAGTGCCTGGAAGTCCGCACGGTTGACGGCACGGTCGAACTCCGCGAGTCTGACGAGGGCCACCTCATCCTCCGCGCCACCCCCACCACCTTCGCCGCCCTCCTCTACGCCCTCAAGGCCGGCGAGTTCGACCACCACGTCTGAACCCTGTGCGCAGGAAGTCGGCCCGCCCGACTTCCTGCGCAGACACCCCACCGAACCGCTCCGACGCCGTCGTCCCCGGCGCCGGGGACCGTTGTTCGCCGCCCGGCGGGCCCTTGCGCTCCGCAAGGCCCCGCCGACAGAGGGACCCTGCTTCCTCAGTGATCATCACGCGGCACCCGCCAGGACCTGACGATCACCCGGTGTGCCGCCGGACCGTACACGGCGCTCTCCGCCAGCGCGTCCCATGCCCGGGTGTGGAGCGCGACGTCCGCCGGATCGTCCAGCCACATCTCCGCGTGCCAGGACTCGGTGATCACCAACGTGCCGTCATGGATCGAGAACCCGACTCCCGCAGGCACTTGCAGATCGGCCTCAAAAGGAACGATTCCCAACCGGACGTTCCCACCCGCCAGCCACGGCATCAAAGCCCTCATCTGGGCGGCCATCACGGCCGGCGAGCAGAGACGGGACAGGAGCGCCCCTTCCCACACCAGGAAGTGGAACGAACGCGAGCGATCGGCGAGCACCCTCTGGCGCTCCATCCGAGCCGCCACCGCCGCCTCGACATCACGGATCGAGGGATGAACCCTGGTGTACCGGGCGAGGACCGCCCGAGCGTACTCAGCCGTCTGCAGCAGGCCGGGAATGAGCGTCGGATCGAACGACTGACGATGCCCGGTCTTCCTTCCCTGCGCGGCATGCGCCTCCTGCACCGGTCGCGCGCCACCCGCGAGCTGGCGCCTCCACGACCGGTACTGCGTCTCCAGCGTCCGTAGTCGGCCCACGAGTTCGGCAGCGGCGTCAGGCCTGCCGACGGCCTCCGCCCACGCGACCAGATCCGCCGTGCCGGGCGACTGCCTTCCGTTCTCCAACGTGCTGACCTTGGACTGCGGCCAACCCAACAGCGCGGCCAGGGCGCGGCCGGACAAGCCGCTCTCGGTGCGGAGTTCACGCATCCGGGCACCGAGAGCAACCCGTGCCTGCTGAAAGTCGGTACTCACATGACGGAAACTACCTGAGCCCGGAACTCCGCGTAGCGCACCGCGTGATGCCAGGCCGCGCCACGGGCCCGGCAGGCGCGAGGGAGCACCACACCAACCGCCCACCGCAGGAGAATATTCGAGAATCATCACTCACTCCACGTGATCCTCCGGGCATCCTGAGTCAGCCTGATCGACTTCGAGAGGAGCGGCTGTGAGCCGACGACTGCGGTACATCGGGAGCACCTCGGGCAACAGTGGATGCCCCACGCTCTACGAGGACGACGAGACCGGGGAGGTGATCGTGCAGGGAGACCTGGTGACCGATCCCGACGAGATCGCCCAGTTCCGCGCCGTCAAGCCCGGCGAGGGGTTCGTGACCGTGCCCCGCACCCTGCTCGCCGACTTCGCGCCGCGCGACGTGGACCGCGAACGCGTGCTGGTCGGCTACGACGAGTTCGAGGAGATGTTCACGACCTGCCAGCACACGGCCTTCCGGCTGGAGACCCGCCGCCGCTACCGGTCGGACGAGGAGTCCGAGACCTACCAGCAGTTCGTGGCCGGACAGGCCCCCGCATGGGACCTGGACCACCCCTGGTGCCGCACGCGCCGCGAACAGTCGGACCTGGGCAAGCGGTTCGAGCGGGTGCGCATCATGGACAACCCGCCCACCGTCGGGCAGCGGTACCTGCTCAACAACTCCGAGCGGAACGGCCTGGTCGGCGAGGACATCCGCTACCTCTGGCGTGCCGACGCCGAGCGGCTCGGCCTCCCGGCGGAGGACGCCTGGCTGTTCGACTCGCGCTACCTCGCCCTGCTGCACTTCGACGCCGAGGACGACATCACCGAGATCGAGGTGATCACCGACCCGGTGAAGGTGGCCCGCGCCTGCCAGGAGCGGGACGCCGCCTGGCACTACGCCACCCCGCACCGCGAGTTCGCCACTGGGGTACCGTCCGGCATGTGAGCACCGACTTCCAGCACGCCAGAACCGCCCTCGGCCTGCGGCTCCGTGAGCTGCGCGCCGAGGGCGGTCTCACTGGCCGGCAACTGGCCGACCGGCTGGGCTGGACGCAGTCCAAGGTCAGCAAGCTGGAGACCGGCCGGCAGACGGCCACCCACGACGACCTCAAGGCCTGGGCCGAAGGCGTCGGGCAGCCCGGGGCGGCGGCCGAGCTGTCGGCGAGGCTGCGCGCCTTCGAATCGGGAACCCGTTCCTGGCGGCGGCAGTTGGCCGCCGGGCACAAGCCGGTGCAGGACACGCTGACCGCCGAGCACGACCGCTCGACGGTCATGCGCGCATGGGAGGGCGCCATGGTCGCCGGCATGCTCCAGACGCCCGACTACGCCCGGCACGTCTTCAGCGCCTTCGTCGACCTCCACCGGTCACCGCGCGACGTCGAGGAAGCCGTACGCGCCCGCGTCCAGAGGCAGGAGAGCCTGTACCGGCCGGGCCGGAAGTACCACATCGTCATGTGGGAATCCGCGCTGCGCGGTCTGATCTGCCCCCCGGCCGTGATGGCCGCCCAACTCGACCGGCTCAGCGGCGTGATCGGGCTGGACACCGTCTCCCTGGGCATCGTCCCGTTCGAGGCTTCGCTCACCTTGCCGCCGGCCAACGGCTTCTGGATCCACGACGACCGGCTCGTCGTCGTCGAGGACTGGCACGCCGAGCTCTGGCTGGATCAGCCGGACAACGTGGCGCTGTACCGGCGCGTCTGGGACACGCTGGCCGGCTCCGCCGTCTACGGCGCCGATGCCCACCGGGTCATCGCGCGGTGCCGCCGGGCTCTCGGGGACGGGTGAGGAATCCCCGCGAACTCCGCTCCCAGCGGCTCGAATACCCGGGAATCACGCGCCCGCCCTCGCATCGGACACGCCTAACGTGCTCACTGACACCCGTGAGCAGCACGGGAGTTGACCGACATCAAAAGGGGAAGCGCATGCCCGAGTTCGACGGTGGCAAGCACGGTGGCGGCCAGGGCAACGGCCAGGGCGGCGGTCAGCAGGACGACTCCAGCAGCGGCAACAAGCACGGTGGCGGCGGCAGCGACGAGGGCGGGAACACCTCGGACGGCAGCGGCCCGGCGTCCGGGCACTGAGGCATGAGCGACCGGCACGAAGCGGAGGCCGGCCGGGCCAGGCTGGCCTCCGCGCTCATCGCGAACGGGTCCCTCGCCCCCGACTGGCTGGCGTCGTACCACGCCGTTCCGCGCCACTGGTTCGTCCCTGACCTGATCTGGCCGGGCCGGGCGGACGGGGTGCGCCAAGGCGAGTCCGTGCACCGCTTCGCCGATCCGGACGGGTGGTTGGGCGCCGTCTACTCCGACGCGCCGCTCACCACGCAGTGGGACGACGGCGAGCACAGCGGGTTCGACCGCGGCACCGTGCCCACCTCGTCCAGCTCCATGCCGACCATGGTGTTCTCCATGCTCGCCGCCCTGGGCGTGGCGGACGGCGACTAGGTGCTGGAGATCGGCACCGGCACCGGGTGGAACGCCGCTCTGCTCTCCCACCGCGCGGGGGCCGGGAACGTCGTCTCGGTCGAGGTGGACGAGGACAGCGCGGCCGCCGCACGGCACCGGCTCGCCCGCGCCGGGTACCGGCCCCGGCTCGTGGTGGGCGACGGCTCGGAGGGCTTCGCCGACGGCCCGCCGTTCGACCGGGTGATCGCCACCTGTTCGGTCCACCGGATTCCGTACGCCTGGATCGAGCAGTCCCGGCCCGGCGCCGTGATCGTCGCCCCGTGGGCGCCCGAGTACGGCGGGGAGGCCGTCGTCCGGCTCACGGTCGGCGACGACGGCACGGCGAGCGGCCGGTTCGTCAGGTCGTCCGCCTTCATGCGGCTGCGCCGGCAGCGGACCGTTCGGCCCGGCAGCCTGGAGTACCTGTCCGGGCCGTGGCCGGCCGACGGGGCGGTCTCGTCGACGGCCCTCTCCCCCGACGCCGTCGGCGGGTGGCCGGCCATGTTCGCCATCGGCGTGCAGGTGCCCGGCGCGTTCCCGCTGACCGAGCGGTACGCCGACGGCACGTACACGCTGTGGCTCCACGACACGGCCGTCACGTCCTGGGCCACCGCCGACTGGGAGCCCGGCCGGACCGCCTACGAGGTGGTGCAGTCCGGCCCCCGCGGCCTGTGGGACGAGGTGGAGGCGGCCTGGCGCTGGTGGCGTCGCCGGGGACAGCCCGGCTTCGACCGGTTCGGGCTCACCGCCACGCCCGAGGGGCAGACGGTGTGGCTGGACACCCGCATCCGCCTCCCCGTCCGAGCCGGTCCCGCTGGTCCTGCTCGGCCACCCCCCGCTCGGACTGCGC
>NZ_JBSFJC010000235.1:0-6608 GCF_053597855.1 Kitasatospora sp. NPDC001225 | reverse complement strand
GGCCGGCCTGGAGGAGCTCTGCGGCCCCGAGCACCCCGACACCCTCAGCTGCCTGAGCAACCTCGGCTACGCCCACGAGTCGGCGGGCGACCACCCGGCGCAGGATCCGGCCGACATCCGCGGCGGGCAGCCGCGGTTCGTGCCGGACGAGGACCCCACCGGTGATCGGGTTCGCCTGAGCCTCGGTGATCCCGGGGACGCGACGCAGCGCCGCCGCGAGGACTTCGGCCGTCCTCGGCCGTCCGAGGACCAACTTGACGTCCCAGCGCTGGCGGCCCGGAATGACCGAGCGCGGGCTCACGTCCGGATCCACGGAGCGGAATCCGGCTGCGGCACCCAGCAGAGATGGCATGTGTACGATCACCTGTTTGCAGAGGTCGCGAACGATCCGCCATCGGGCATGACGGAACACCGCGACGGAGCGGAATTCTGAACGGGCGGCCGATGCGGCCGGAAGGCCCTCGGCCGACCGCCGCGTGGACACGGCGCGCGAGTTCGATCGCGGTGTGCGTCCAGGCGGCGGGTCAGGACATGACGATGCGTCAGTGTGTCTTTCCGGCACCGGCGTTCGCGCGAATCTTCGGGGCCCTCGCCTCGGCGTCGCCCGGGGCGGTCGCCCCGGCCTTCTCTTCGAACGGGGCAGTGGCCTCCGCGGCGCGGTGGCCCTCACCGGAGGCGACCTGGGCCGCCACCACGTCGGCGGCCACCTCGGCCGCGAGGTCGTGGATGTTCTCGCCAGCCTCGTGGGCGGCCTTCTTCACCTCCATGACGATGCCGACGGACGTCTTGACGACACCGCGCACCAGTGGCTTGAGGAGGCGCTTGGCCAGCGGCGCGACGACGAGACCGATCAGGAACGGCGGAACTACGGGCGGCATGGTGTTCCCATCTCTCTACGCAGACGGATGACAGGGGATCCGGGCGCTTCGGACTCCGGAGCGCACACAGCAGAACGGACGGACGTACCCGCCTCGCGGGATGACCGGTTCCCCTCGCGGATTTCCCGCGGAACCGAAACTCCTCGCCGATGGGGTCCACCGCCCGATCCTCCGTCACCGTAGTCGAGTCGAGCTCACCAAAACCAAATGCTCCCAAGGGGATTCACTCGTGCGAGTGCAATCTGAACATAACCCAGAACGATCGCTTGTATGTACGCCAAGCAATTTGTCAGATAGTAATATTTATTGATCTGCTACGACCTTCAGCTCCCGCGCCACCCGCCGGCGCAGGGCGGGGAACGGCAGCGCGCCACCTCCCAACACCGCCTCGTGGAAGGCCCGCACGTCGAACCCGGCACCCCGGCCGGCCTCCGCCTCCGCCCGCAGCCGGACGAACTCCAGGTAGCCCGCGCGGTAGGAGAGCGCCTGCCCCGGCAGGTCCGTCGAGTACCGCAACAGGTCCGAGGCGATCTGGCCGTCCTCCTCCGTGGAGTTGGCGCGCATGAAGTCCCGCGCCCCCGCCAGGTCCATCGTCCCGAGGTTGAGCCCGGTGTCGACGACCAGCCGCTGCGCGGTGAACCGCTCCTGCGCGAGACGCCCGTACGCGTCCCACGGGTCCTCGTAGAGGCCCATCTCCCAGCCGAGCCCCGCCGCGTACTCGGCCCAGCCCTCGTTGAACGCGCCGAACTCCGCCGCCTCGCGGCGCAGTCGCGGCAGCGCGGCGTCCTCCGCCTGCCGGGCGAGGTGGAAGTGGTGCCCGGGCGCGAGCTCGTGGTAGATCAGGGAGGCCGAGCCGATCAGGGAGCGCCGGTCCAGGTCCGAGCCGTTGTAGCGGTAGCGCCCGACCGCACTGGCCGCGGTCGGGGCCTCGTAGTACCCGAAGGTCATCCCCGGCTCCAGCGCCGGATCCAACCGGGCCAGCCCGTACGGCGCGGCCGGCAAGGTGGCGAACCACTGCGGCAGCCGCGGCTCCAGCCGGTCGAGGTGGCCGCGGAACCGGGCCTCGACCTCCTCGGGCGTCCGGGCGTACAACCGGGACTCGGTCCGCAGCCGCTCGTGGAACCCGGCCTCGGTGCCGTGGAAGCCGAGGGCCTCGCGCACCTCCCGCATCCGCTCGGCCAGTTCGCGGCACTGGTCGCGGCCGAGCTCGTGCAGCCGCTCGGGCCCGGTGTCGCTCCCGGTGTGGGTCCGGACGAAGTCCCGGTAGGCCTCCTCGCCGCCCTCGTAGTGCGCCCACCCGACGTCCCGCGGCGCCCCTCCCGGGTACGCCGGGTCGTCGACGCACCCGAGCAACCGGTCGAAGGCCGGCGCCAACTCGGCCTCCACCAGCCGCCGGACACCGTCCCGGAGGCGTCCGCGCCCGGCCGGCCCGAGCCCACCGAACCGGTCGTCCGCCACCGTGACCCGGCGCCCGGCGGAGGACCGCAGGCCCTCGACCGTGGCCCGCACCCCGGCCAGGGCCGGCGCCGGCACCCGGAAGCCGCGCGCGGCCTGGCCGACCACCTTGTCGCCGATCGAGCCGACCACCCGCGCGAGGTCGTGCACCAGCGCCACGTACCGGTCGCCGTCGGCTGGTTCGGCGAATCGGAAGGCGCCCAGGACGGCATCGACGTACAGCGACAGTGGAAAGAGCCGGTACGGCGTGGCGGCGGGCGTCAGCCAGTACCACCGGTGGGCGCGCAACTCCTGTTCCGCCAGCGCCACGAGGACGGCCGCGGTGTCGGCATCGGCACCGGACAGCTCCGCACCGTCGAGCGGCCGCATCCGCTCCAGCACGCCGGCCGCGAACCGCTCCCGCTCCTCGGACTCGGCGAACGACGCCCCCGGCAGCGTCTCCACCGGGAGCCCCTGGCGGACCCGCAGCAACGGCTCCCGCTCCAGCAGGAACTCCCAGTAGCGGTCCGCCAGGTGGCCGACCTCACGGCCCGGATCGTTCGTCGTCATGTCGACACAGTGTGGCGATGGCGGACGGCCAGGTCACCCGGCCGACGGCGGACAGGCCCCGACACCCCTCGAAAGAGTGAACCAGGGGCACTCCGCCGCCGCGCCCCGCGCCCCGGCGCCCACCGCTCCCCACAAGGCGGGAGCACTGCGCCCCTTGAATCGAACACGCCTTTCCCCCATGTGAGTTGACTCGCCATCGCCAAGGCCCGGTGGCACCATGACGCCATGCTCCGTCGCCCCCCGCCGGCCGCCCTCGCGGCCGCCCTGACCGCTGCGGCCCTCACCCTCAGCGGCTGCGGCAGCACTGCCACGTCCTCGACGAGCACCCCCCTGGTGGACCGCGGGACCGTCCGGATCGCGGCGGCCGGCGAGACCCCGAGCTTCGACCCGTACTCCACCTTCGGTGCCTCCCAGGCCCGCTACGCCTACGACTCCCTGGTGAACGTCGCCCCCGACGGCACCCTGGTCACCGGCCTGGCCACGTCCTGGCAGGCCACCGCCACCACCGCCGACTTCACCCTCCGCCCGGGCGTCACCTGCTCCGACGGCACACCCCTCACCGCCTCCGCCGTCGCCCGGTCCCTCAGCTACGCGGGCGACCCGGCCAACCAGCTCGCCGGCGCCCAGACCGTCCTGCCGAACGTGCCGTTCACCGCCACCGCCGACGACACGACCGGCACGGTGTCCGCGACCACCACCGCCCCCTTCCCGTTCCTCACCCGCAGCATCGGCCTGCTGCCGATCGTCTGCCCGGCCGGCCTCGACCACCCCCGGTCGCTGGACCGCACCACCCAGGGCACCGGCCCCTACGTGCTCACCCGCTACACCCCCGGCGGGCCCTACGAGTTCACCGTCCGCGACGGCTACACCTGGGGGCCCGCCGGGGCGAGCACCGCGGAGCCCGGCCTCCCCGCGCGCATCGTCATCTCCGTCGTCCCCCAGGCCTCCACGGCGGCGAACCTGCTGCTCACCGGGGGCGTCGACATCGCGAACGTGAACGGTCCCGACCGCGGCCGGCTCACCGGCCACGGCCTGGCCGCCACCGACGTGGCCACCGTGGTCGGGCTGACCTTCTTCAACCAGCGCCCCGGCCGGGCCCTCGCCGACCCGGCGCTGCGCCGCGCCCTGGTCTCCGCCCTCGACCGCCAAGGGCTCGCCAACGTCGCGGTCGGCGGCACCGGCCGCCCCGCCACCGACTTCGGGGCCGAGGGCGGCGTCTGCCACGCCGACCTCGCCGACGCCAACCTGCCCGCCCAGGACGGCGCCGAGGCCCTGCGCGCGGCCGGCTGGACCCGCTCCCCCGGCGGCCCGCTCACCAAGGACGGCCGGGCGCTGCGGCTCCGCCTGATCACCAGCCCCGACCTCGGCCCGACCCTCACCTCCGTCGCCGAGCTGATGGCCCGGCAGTGGACGGCGCTCGGCGCGCGGGTCGACCTGGTCAGCGAGAGCCTGCCCGCCCTCGTCAACGCCATGTACCAGAGCGCCGACTTCGACGTGGTGGCCGGCACCTCGCCGGGCTTCGCCCTGCCGGTCGGCTTCATCCCCTTCTTCTCCGGCCCCACCCCCGCCCAGGGCCTCAACTTCGCGGGCGTGCGCAACCCCGAGTACGACGCCCTGGTCGCCCAGGCCCTCCGGGAGACCGACACGACGGGCTGCGGCACCTGGAACCGGGCCGCCGCCGCGCTCTTCCGCGCGGCCGACGCCCTGCCGATCGCCGACGGCCGCAGCGGCGTGTACGGCCACCGCACCACGTTCACCACCACCTTCGGCGGCCAGCTCGTCCCCACCAGCATCCGCCTCCACCAGTGACCGGGGCCACCATGTCCGTACCCCGACTGCTGCGGCACCCCTGGACCGTGTTCCTCGGCCGCCGCACCGTCCGGCTGCTCCTCTCCCTCGCGGTCGTCCTCACCGCCTCGTTCGCGATGATCCGCCTCGTCCCCGGCGACCCGGTCCGCGCCGCGCTCGGCGTCGACGCCGCCCCCGCCCTGGTCGCCGCCCGCAGGCACAGCCTCGGGCTCGACGCGCCGTTCCTGTCCCAGTACCGGCACTACCTCGGCGGCCTCCTGCACGGCGACCTCGGCACCTCACTGACCACCGGGACACCGGTCGCGGAGCTGGTCCGCACCCGGCTGCCGGCCACCCTGGAGATCGCCGGGCTGGCCTTCCTGGCCACCCTCGCCGTCGCCCTGCCCGGCGGCCTGCTCGCCGCCGTCCGCACCCGCGACGGCCGCCGCCCGCGCACCGAGCTGGCGTTCACCGCCGTCACCGCCGGCCTGACCGGGGTCCCGGACTTCGTCCTGGCCGCCGGACTCACCGCGCTGCTGGCCGTCGGCCTCCAACTCCTCCCGGTGGCCGGTGCGGCGGGTGTCGAGTCCTTCGTCCTGCCGGTCCTCGCCCTCTCCCTCGCGCCCACCGCCGTCCTGCTGCGCATCGTCCGGGTGGAGGCGCTGAAGGTGCTGGACGAGGACTACCTGCGCACCGCCCGGAGCAAACGGCTGTCCCCCGCGCGGTACTACCTGCGGCACGCGGCACCGAACACGGCCACCGCCGCGCTCACCGTCGCCGGGAGCCTGCTGCCCGGCCTGATCGCCGGCACCGTGCTGGTCGAGAAGGTCTTCGCCTGGCCCGGCATCGGCTCCGCCATGGCGCAGTCCGTGGTCGCCCAGGACTACCCGGTGGTCCAGGCGATGGTGCTGGTGCTGGGCACCACCGTGCTGCTCGCCGGCCTCCTGGTCGACGTGCTGCTCGCCGTGCTCGACCCCCGCTCGGCGATCAGGGAGATGTGACCATGAGCCTTCCGTCCGGCCTCCGGCGCTCGCCCATGGCCTGGGTCACCGCCGTCATGCTGGCCTCGCTCGTCCTGCTCGCGCTGGTCGGACCGCTGGTCTGGGGCGCGGCGGCCGACCGCCCGGACCCCTCGGCGGTGCTCCAAGGGCCCTCCGCCGGGCACCCGTTCGGCACCGACAACCTCGGCCGGGACCTGCTCGCCCGGGTCCTGGCGGCCACCCGGCCCTCCCTGCTGCTCGCGCTGGCGGCCGTCCTGCTCGGCGCGAGCGCGGGGGTCCTGCTCGGGGCCTCCACGGCCGTGCTCGGTCGGCGTGCCCGCCGGCTGACCGCCGGACTGGTCAACCTCCTGCTCGCCTTCCCGGCGCTCCTGGTCGCGATGTTCCTCGCGGTCGTGTTCGGCGCGGGCGCCGCCGGGGCGATGCTGGCCCTCGCGGCCGCGGGCGTCCCCGGCTTCGCCCGGCTCGCCCAGACCCTCGCCGCCGGGGTGGCGGGCACCGACCACCTGGCCGCGGCCCGGGTCCTCGGCCTGCGCCGCCTGCGGCTGCTGTGGCGGCACGTCCTGCCCAACATCGCCGAGCCGCTGCTCCTGGCCACCACCACGGCGGCGGGGACCTCCCTGGTCGCCCTCTCCGGGCTGAGCTTCCTCGGCCTGGGCGTCCAACCACCCGGCTACGACTGGGGACAGCTCCTCAACCAGGGGCTCGACCGCGTCTACGCCGAGCCGCTGCCCGCCCTCGCACCCGGTCTGGCCATCCTCTACGCGGCCCTGACCTTCCAACTGCTCGGCGAGGTCCTGGCCGGGAGCGTCGCCCGGCGCGGCCCGGCGCCGCGCACGCCCGTAGCTCACCCCCTCTGTGTTCCTCAACCACCGGCCGGGCCTGGCGATCGACGCCGAGGGGCCGGACGCGCAGGTGGTGCTGGTGTTCGCGGCCCCGC
>NZ_JBSFJC010000234.1:0-6789 GCF_053597855.1 Kitasatospora sp. NPDC001225 | reverse complement strand
GGTAGAGCTCGCCCGCGCAGCCCGGCGGGACGGGCCGCAGCCGGGCGTCCAGGACGTGCGCCCGGCGGTCGTCCAGCGGGCGGCCGATCGGGACGGTGTCGGGCACCGCGGCGGCGTCCGACAGGGCGTGGGCGGTGGCGAAGGTGGTGGTCTCGGTGGGGCCGTAGCCGTCCACCACGGTCAGCCCGGGGCAGGCCGCCAGGACGCGGCGCACGGCGGCGGCGGGCACCACGTCGCCGCCGGTCCACAGGGCCCGCAGGCCGCCGAAGCAGTCCGGCGCGTCCTGGGCGAGCAGCCGGAACAGCCCGGCGGTGAGCCAGAGCGCGGTCGGCCCGTCGGGGCCGGCGAGGCGGCGCAGCAGCGCGGCGTCCACCGGCCCGTCGGGGGCGACAAGGACGCAGCCGCCGTTCAGCAGCGGCGCCCAGACCTCGAAGGTGGCGGCGTCGAAGGCGACCGGCGAGTGCAGCAGCACCCGGGCGCAGCGGCCGCCGGTGAAGCGGCTGTCGGTGGCGAGCGAGGCCACGTCGCGGTGGCGGACGGCGACGGCCTTGGGCTCGCCGGTGGAGCCGGAGGTGTACATCACGTACGCCAGCCGGTCCGGGTCGGCGGGCGGCAGCACCTTGAGGGCGACCGTGCCGTCGCGGGCGGCGGCGACCTGTCCGGCGGTCAGGGTCGCGGCCGCGCCGGCCCGCTCCAGTAGGGTGCGGCGGCGCTCCTCGGGGGCGCGCCGGTCGACGGGCAGGTAGGCGCCGCCAGCCTTGAGGACGGCCAGCTGGGCGACGACGAGTTCGGTGCCGCGGTCCATCGCCAGCGCGACCCGGTCCTCGGGGGCCAGGCCGTCGGCGAGCAGCCGGGCGGCCAGCCGGTCGGACCAGTCGTCCAGCCCGCGGTAGTCCAGCTCGCGCCCGCCCTCGCGCACGGCGGGGGCGTCGGGGGTGCGGCGGACCTGTTCGGCGAAGACCCGCAGCGGGCTGCGCGGCTCCGGCGGGCGGGCGGTGGCGTGCCAGGAGGCGAGCAGGTCGCGGTCGGCCGGGGTGAGCGGGTCCAGCGCGGCGAGGTCGCCGTCCAGGCCGTCGGCGAGGGCGGTCAGCAGCAGGGCGAGCCGGTCGGCGGCGTCCCGGGCGGTGCGCTGGTCGAAGAGCGCGGGGTCGTACGCCAGGTCGAAGGCGAGCTGTCCGCTCAGGTGGGCGCGCAGGCACCAGGGGAAGGTGGTGGCGTCGTCGGCGCGCACCTCGACCACCCGGACGCCGGTGCGGTCCGCGGCGGACTCGTCGACGGGGTAGTTCTCGAACACCAGCATGCTGTCGAACAGCGGCTCCCCGGCGGGCAGTTCGCTCAGGCCCTGGATCCGGGTCAGCGCCAGGTGGTCGTGGCCGCGGCCCTCGCTCTGCCGGTCCTGGAGGTCGCGCAGCCAGGGCAGCACGCCGCCCGAGGGGATGCGGACCCGGGCGGGCACGGTGTTGATGAACAGCCCGATCATCGTCTCGACGCCGGGCAGTTCGGCCGGGCGCCCGGAGACGGTGGTGCCGAAGACGACGTCCGCGGTGCCGCCGTAGCGGGCCAGCAGCAGCGCCCAGGCGCCCTCGACCAGGGTGTTGACGGTCAGTCCGGCGGCGGCGGCGTTCTCCCGCAGCCGGGCGGAGGCCGCCTCGTCCAGGACGCGGTGGACGGCGGCGGTGGAGCGGGCCCGGTGGGCGTCGGCCGGGCGGCGGTCGTAGGGCAGCGCGGTCCGTTCGGTGAACCCGGCGAGCGCGGCGCCCCAGTGCTCCTCGGCGGCCCGCCCGTCCTGCTCGCGCAGCCAGGCCAGGAAGTCCGCGAACGGGCGGCGGACGGGGCGGGGCGCCTGCGGGCCGCCGGTCAGCGCGGCGTACTCCTCGCAGACCTCGGTGAGCAGCTGGCCGGTGCTCCAGCCGTCCAGGATCACGTGGTGGGTGGACCAGAGCAGCAGCACCTCCTCGCCGGGCAGCGCGGCCAGGACGAGGCGGGTGAGCGGCGCGGTGCCCAGGTCCAGGCCGGCGGCCCGCTCCTCGGCGAGCAGCCGCTCGGTCTCCTCGGCCCGCCGTCCGGGCGTCAGGGCGCGCCAGTCCAGGTGGCGGACGGGCAGGGCGGCGCGGCGCGCGACCAGCTGGACGGGGTGCGGCAGGCCGCGCCAGTGCACGGCGGTGCGCAGCGCCGGGGTGCGGTCGGCGACCTGCTGCCAGGCGGCGGCGAAGGCCGCCGGGTCGCCGACGCCGGCCAGCCGGACGGCGATCCGGTCCACGTAGGCGCCGTCCTCGTCGACCAGGCCGTGGAAGAGCATGCCGGACTGCAGCGGGGTCAGCGGCAGCAGGTCCGCGACCTCGCGGCCGTCGCCGACCAGGCCGTCCAGCCGTTCCTGGTCGAGGCCGGCCAGCGGGAAGTCGGACGGGGTGCGGCCGCCGGCGCCGGGGCCCGCGCAGTGCTCGGCCAGCTCGCGCAGCGCCTGGAGGGTCTGCTCGGCGAGGGCGCGGACGGTGGCCTCCTCGTACACCTCCGCCGGGTAGGTCCAGCCCAGTTCGAGCCGGCCGTCCTGGACGGCCCCGATGACGTCGAGCAGGTAGGGGCGGGGCTCGTCGGGGTCGGTGTCGCGCCCGGCCGGGGGCAGCGAGCCGCGCAGCAGCCCGTCGGCGCCGGTGCGGGTGTCCCACTGGCCGTGGTAGTTGAAGCCGACCTGCGGCGCGGCCGCGCCTTCCGGGAGGGCGGACGGGAGCAGGTGGCGCAGCGCGCCGTGGCTGAGTCCGCGCAGCGGGACGGCGCGCAGCTGCTCCTTGACCGAGCGCAGGGTGTGGTGCCAGCCCGCCTCGGGGTCGACGCGCAGGGCGAGCGGGAACTCGGCGGTGAACCAGCCGACCGTCCGAGAGAGGTCCTGGTCGGGGAAGAGGTCCTCGCGGCCGTGGCCCTCCACCCCGATCAGCACCGTGTCCCGGCCGCACCAGCGGGCCAGCGTGCGGCCGAGGGCGCTGAGCAGGACGTCGTTGACCTGGGTGCGGTAGACCTCGGGGACGCGGCGCAGCAGCGCCCCGGTGGTCGCCTCGTCCAGCGTCACGGTGACGGTGGCGGCGGTGCCGTGGGTGTTGGCGCCCGGGCGCCCGGCGGGCAGTCCGGCCGGGGCCTCGCCGGTGCGGGTCCAGTACGCGGTGTCGCCGTCCAGGGCGCCGGAGCGGGTGTGCCGCTCCAGCCGGGCGGCCCACCGGGTGTAGGAGGTGCCCGGCTCCGGCAGCCGGACGGGCGAGCCGGTGCGGGCGGCGTGGTGGGCGGCTTCGAGGTCGGCCAGCAGGATGCGCCAGGAGACGCCGTCCACGGCCAGGTGGTGGATCGTCAGCACGAGCTGGCCGGGCCGGCCGGCGCCGCCGTCGAAGTACAGGGCGCGCAGCATCCGGCCCTGGAGCGGGTCGAAGGAGCGCTGGGCCTCCTCGGCGGCCCGCTGCACCTCCGTCTCCAGGACGGTCCGGTGGTGGGTGAAGACGCCGTCCGGTGCCTGTTCCCGGACCTCCTGGTGCCAGCCGGCCTCGCCGTGGCGGAAGCGGGTGCGCAGCGCCGGGTGGTGCTCCACCAGCGCGAGCACGGCCTGCCGCAGCGCCGCCGGGTCGGTGTCCGGGGCCAGCACCAGCCGCTGGGTCATGGTGAAGCGCAGCGCCTCGCCGGGGCGGCGCCCGTCGAGGTACCAGTGCTGGATCGGGGTGAGCGGGGCCTCGGCGGGCTCGGCCTCGTCCGCTTCCGTCCGTACGGTCGACTCCCCGGCGCAGAGGGCGAGTTCGGCGACGTTCTGGTAGCGGAAGACGTCCTTGGTGGTGAGGGCGAGTCCGGCGGCGCGGGCCCGGGAGACGATCTGGATGCTGAGGATGGAGTCGCCGCCGAGCGCGAAGAAGTTGTCCCGGGCGCCGACCCGCCGCACGCCCAGCACCTCGGCCCAGATCGCGGCGAGCCGCTCCTCGGTGCCGGGGCGCGGGGCGACGTACGGGGTGGTGCGGTCCGGCTGGGCGGGCGGGGCGGGCAGGGCGCGCCGGTCGGTCTTGCCGCTGGTGGTGCGCGGGACGCGGGCGAGCGGGACGAAGGCGGTGGGCACCAGGTGGTCGGGCAGGGTGCGCCGCAGCCAGGCGCGCAGCTCCTCGGCGGGCGGCACCCGGTCGCCGGCCGGCACCGGGTGCCGCCCAGCAGGGTGCGGCCGCCCTGTTCGCGGGCGGCGACGGCGCAGTCCGCGAGGTCGGGGTGGGTCAGCAGGGCGGCCTCGACCTCGCCGGGCTCGATCCGGAAGCCGCGGATCTTGACCTGGTCGTCGGCCCGGCCGAGGAACTCCAGCTGCCCGGCGGCGTCCCAGCGGGCGAGGTCGCCGGTGCGGTACATCCGGGTGCCGGGGGCGCCGTACGGGTCGGCGAGGAAGCGGCCGGCGGTGAGCCCGGGCCGGCCGAGGTAGCCGCGCGCGACCTGCCGTCCGGCCAGGTACAGCTCCCCCGGCATGCCGGGCGGCACCGGGCGCAGCGCGCCGTCCAGCACGTAGGCGGTGACGCCGCGGCCCGGCCGGCCGATCACCGGGCGCCCGGGGTGGTCGGCGCAGCGGGCGTAGGCGGCGTCGACGGTGCACTCGGTGGGCCCGTACAGGTTGTAGACGGTGACGCCGAGTCGGGCCCGGACCTCGGCCAGCTCCCGCCAGGTGGCGGCGGGGATCGCCTCGCCGCCGAGCTGGAGCAGCCGGGGGTGGTGCGGGGCGGGGCCGAACAGTCCGGCGGCGGTGAGTTCGCGCAGGTAGGAGGGGGTGACGTTGACGACGTCGAGCCGCTGCTCGACGATCCTGGCGCAGAAGGCCTGCGGGTCCAGCCGGACATCCTCGTCGATCAGGTGGAGCTCCTGGCCGGAGACCAGCAGCAGCGGGCCCTCCCAGCTGGTGTCGAAGGAGAGGGAGGCGCTGAGGGCGACCTTCAGCCGGGCGCCGTCGGCGGTGTGCGGGGCGAGCATCCCCTCCCGGTGGTCGCGGCAGAGGTTGACCAGCTGGCGGTGCTCGACGACCACGCCCTTGGGGCGGCCGGTGGAGCCGGAGGTGTGGATCAGGTAGGCGGCGTTCCCGGGCAGGAGCGGGGCGGTCCGCTCGGCGTCGGTCAGGTCGTGGCCGGGCAGGGCGTCCCAGGGCACCTCGCGCAGGGCCCGCTCGGTCAGCACCGTGCGCGGCCGGGTGTCCGCCAGCAGCAGGGCGGCCCGCTCCTCGGGCAGGTCCGGGTCGACGAACTGGAGGACGGCCCCGGCCTTGAGCACCGCGAACAGCGCCACCACCAGGTCGGAGGTGCGCGGCAGCCGGACGGCGACCACCTGCTCCGGGCCAGCGCCGAGGGCCGCCAGGTGGCGGGCCAGCCGGTTGGCCCGGGCGTTGAGGGCGGCGTAGTCCAGCGTGGCGTCCCGGGCGACCAGCGCGGTGGCGTCCGGGGTGCGGGCGGCCTGCTCCTCGAACAGGGCGGTGAAGGTGGTGTCCGGCCCGGGCAGCGGCTCGCCCCGGCCCTGGCGCAGCACCTGCCGCCGCTCGTCCCCGCTCATCAGCGGCAGCTCGCCGACGGCCGTCCCGGGCGCCTCGGCGACGGCCGCCAGCAGGGTGGTCAGCCGGTGGGCCAGCTGCTCGGCGGTCCGCGCGTCGAACAGCCCGGTGCTGTACTCCAGGTAGCCGGTCAGGCCGCCGTCGTGCTCGGCGAAGTCGAAGGAGAGGTCGAAGGCGGCGCTGCGGACCGGCGGGGTGACGGGTTCGACCGTCAGGCCGGGCAGCGGGGGCGTCTCGGCGCCGAGGTTGTGCAGTGCCACCATCACCTGGAACAGCGGGGTGCGGCTGGTGTCGCGCTCCGGCTGGAGGGCGTCCACCAGCCGTTCGAAGGGCACCTCCTGGTGGGCCAGGGCGTCCAGCACGGTGTGCTGGGCCGCGGTCAGCAGCTCGTGGAAGGTCAGTTCGGGGCGGATGTCGCCGCGCAGCACCAGGGTGTTGACGAACATGCCGACCACGTCGTGGAGTTCGCCCTGCTCGCGGCCGGAGGTGACGGTGCCGACGGCGACGTCGCGCTGCCCGGACCAGCGGGCCAGCAGCACCTGGCAGGCGGCCAGCAGGACGGTGTAGAGGGTGCCGTCGGCCTCGCGGCCGCGCTCGCGCAGCCGGGCGGTCAGCTCGGCGGGCAGCGTGAAGGTCGTCAGCGCGCCCTCGCGGGTGCGCACCGCGGGGCGCGGCCGGTCGGTGGGCAGTTCCAGCGGGGCCAGGCCGTCCAGGGCCCGGCGCCAGTGGTCGAGGTCGGCCTCGGCGGCGGCGGTGCGGGTGCGCTGCCAGGCCGCGTAGTCGGTGTACCGGACGGGCAGCGCGGGCAGCCGGGGGCTCCGCCGTTCGAGGGCGGCGGCGTACAGCTCGCCGAGGTCGCGGCCGAGCACGCCCATCGACCAGCCGTCGGTGGCGATGTGGTGCACCGCCAGGGCGAGGACGTGCTCCTCGGCGGCCGTCCGGGCCAGGTGGGCGCGGAGCACGGGGCCTTCGGCGAGGTCGAAGGGGGCTGTGGCGATCCGCTCCAGGTGGGCGTCCAGCTCCGCCGCCGGGACGTCCGCGCAGGGCAGCTCGACGGGGTGCGGCGGGCGCACCACCTGCCGGGCCCGGCCGTCCCGTTCGGCGTACGTGGTGCGCAGCGCCTCGTGCCGCTCGACCAGGGCGTCCAGGGCGGCGCCCAGGGCGGCCCGGTCGAGGGCGCCGCGCAGCCGCAGCACGGACAGCGAGGTGTACTCGGTGCTGCCGGGCTCGAAGCGGTCGAGGAACCAGAG
>NZ_JBSFJC010000233.1:0-7144 GCF_053597855.1 Kitasatospora sp. NPDC001225 | reverse complement strand
CTGCAGGGGGGACCCTGTGGGAGAGTAGGACGCCGCCGAACAATTCTTCAGAAGAACCCCCATCCGGGTCCCGGATGGGGGTTCTTCGCGTTTTCCGGGCTTTTGAGCGCGTTCTCAGAGCTTGAGCTTGAACCCGACGTGCGAGGCCACGAACCCCAGCCGCTCGTAGAAGCGGTGTGCGTCCGTGCGCGTCGCGTCGGAGGTCAGCTGGACGAGGTCGGCGCCGAGTTCGCGGGAGCGGTCGACGGCCCACCGGATCAGTTCGGTGCCCAGGCCGCTGCCGCGTTCGTCGGCGTGGATGCGGACGCCCTCGATGATCGTGCGGGTGGCGCCGGCCCGGGAGAGGCCGGGGACGACGGTGAGTTGGAGGGTGCCGACGGTGCGGCCGGCCCGGTCGGCGACGATCAGGTGCTGGTGCGGGTCGCCGTCGATGCTGGCGAAGGCGGTGCGGTAGGGGGTGAGGTCGTCGGGGCTCTCGCGGGTGGCGCCCAGGGGGTCGTCGGCGAGCATGGCCACGATCGCCGGCAGGTCGTCGGCGGTGGCCCGCCGGATCGTCAGAACAGCCGTTTCAGTCATGATCAGAGACTAGAGGCCCCTGTCTGGCGCACCGCGCCTTGTCTACGCCCGTAGCACCCCTTCCCGGGCCTTCTGAAGGGCCGTGGGACCCTCTCGGCGTCAGTCCCCGGGCTTGGCACTGGTGATGACGGCGAAGACGGCGCCGTGCGGGTCGACCAGCTGGGCCAGGCGGCCGACGCCGTGCACGTCCATGGCCGGGATCCGTACGGTCGCGCCGAGGGTGTCGGCGATGGCGAGGCTGGCGTCGGCGTTGGGGACCTCGAAGTAGGGGAGCCAGTGCGAAGTGGTGCCGCGCGCGGTGTGTTCGGGGCCGAGCTGCATGATGCCGCCGTGGGCGTCGTCGCTGCCGCCGCCGGCCGGGGTGAGGACGGTGTACATCACCTCGCCGAGCGGGACGTCCTGCTCCTGCCAGTCGAAGACGGAGCGGTAGAAGGACTTGTCGAGTTCGGCGTCGACGCTGTAGCACTCGGTCCAGCAGAGGCTGCCCTCCTCGGTGACGACGTCCAGGCCGCGGGTGTCGTGCGGCTGCCAGACGGCGAAGTCGGCGCCGGTCGGGTCGGTGTAGGCGGCCATCCGGCCCGCGGTGAAGACGTCGAAGGGGGCGAACCGGACGCGGCCGCCGGCCTGTTCGACCAGCGCGGTGGTGCGGTCGGCGTCCTCGGTGGCGAAGTAGAGCGTCCAGCCGGGCGGGGTGCCCTCCTCGGCGAGCGGGCCCAGGGCGGCGACGGTCCGGCCGTCGAGCTGGAAGAAGCCGTAGCCGCCGGCCTCGGGGCCGGCCGAGTCGAAGGTCCAGCCGAACAGCGCGGTGTAGAAGTCGACGGACGCGCGGGTGTCGGGGCTGCTCAGGTCGAGCCAGTCCGGGGAACCGGGGCGGAAGTCGGTGTTGAGCATGGCGGCACTGCTCCTCGGACGGGGCCCGGGCGGGCGTGGTCGACGGCGGTCCCCCTCGGTCCCTCCCAGCCTGGCACCTCGGCCGGGGCGGTGCACGGCAGCGGCCGCCGCACCGGCGGGGGCGGGGTGTCGGGGCGGGGCGGTACGGTGCGTAGCGGAATCGTCCACCCGTACCGGTCGAAGGGGGTCCGGTGAGCAAGCAGGCGGCGCAGTCCGGGCAGCAGGTGCCGCGCCAGCTCGCGCAGGTCGAGGGCGTGCTGGAGCGGATCACCTACGCCAACGAGGAGACCGGCTACACGGTGGCCCGGGTGGACACCGGCCGGGGCGCGAACGACCTGCTGACGGTGGTGGGCGCGCTGCTGGGGGCGCAGGTCGGCGAGTCGCTGCGGCTGCACGGGCGGTGGGGCTCGCACCCGCAGTACGGGCGGCAGTTCACGGTGGAGAACTACACCACGGTGCTGCCCGCCACGATCCAGGGGATCCAGCGGTACCTGGGCTCGGGGCTGATCAAGGGGATCGGGCCGCGGTTCGCCGAGCGGATCGTGGAGCGCTTCGGGGCGGACACCCTGGCGGTGATCGAGAACGAGCCGGGCCGGCTGATCGAGGTGCCGGGGCTGGGGCCCAAGCGGACCAAGAAGATCGCCGCGGCCTGGGAGGAGCAGAAGGCCATCAAGGAGGTGATGGTCTTCCTGCAGGGGGTCGGGGTGTCCACCTCGTTGGCTGTGCGAATCTACAAGCAGTACGGCGACGGTTCGATCGGGGTGGTGCGGAACGAGCCGTACCGGCTGGCCTCGGACGTGTGGGGCATCGGCTTCCTGACGGCGGACCGGATCGCCCAGGCGGTGGGGATCCCGCACGACAGCCCGGAGCGGGTGAAGGCCGGCCTGCAGTACGCGCTGTCGCAGAGCACCGACCAGGGGCACTGCTTCCTGCCGGAGGAGCGGCTGATCGCGGACGGCGTGAAGCTGTTGCAGGTGGACGTCGGGCTGGTGATCGACTGCCTGGCGGAGCTGGTGGCGGCCGAGGGCGTGGTGCGCGAGGCGGTCCCGGGGGAGGGCGGCGAGCCGGTCACCGCGGTGTACCTGGTGCCGTTCCACCGGGCGGAGATCTCGCTGGCCAACCAGCTGGTGCGGCTGCTGCGTTCGGACGCGGACCGGATGCCGTGGTTCGGGAACGTGGACTGGCCGGTGGCCCTGGACTGGCTGGCGAAGCGGACCGGGGCCGAACTGGCGCCGGAGCAGGAGGAGTCGGTCCGGCTGGCGCTGACCGAGAAGGTCGCGGTGCTGACGGGCGGTCCGGGCTGCGGCAAGTCGTTCACGGTGAAGTCGATCGTGACGCTGGCGCTGGCGAAGCGGGCCAAGGTGGTGCTGGCGGCGCCGACCGGCCGGGCGGCGAAGCGGCTGGCGGAGCTGACCGGGGTGGAGGCCTCGACGGTGCACCGGCTGCTGGAGCTGAAGCCGGGCGGGGACGCCGCGTACGACCGGGACCGGCCGCTGGACGCGGACCTGGTGGTCGTCGACGAGGCCTCGATGCTGGACCTGATCCTGGCGAACAAGCTGGTCAAGGCGGTGCCGCCGGGCGCGCACCTGCTGTTCGTGGGGGACGTGGACCAGCTGCCCTCGGTGGGCGCCGGGGAGGTGCTGCGGGACCTGCTGGCGGAGGGCGGGCCGATCCCGTCGGTGCGGCTGACCAGGATCTTCCGGCAGGCGCAGCAGTCCGGCGTGGTGACCAACGCGCACCGGATCAACGAGGGCAGGCCGCCGCTGACGGACGGGCTGGCGGACTTCTTCCTGTTCGCCGAGGACGACGCGGAGCGGGCGGCCGGGCTCACGGTGGACGTGGTGGCGCGCCGGATCCCGCAGAAGTTCGGCTTCGACCCGCGCCGGGACGTGCAGGTGCTGGCGCCGATGCACCGCGGCCCGGCCGGCGCGGGGAACCTGAACACCCTGCTCCAGGCGGCGGTGACGCCGGCCCGGGAGGGGCTGGCCGAACGCCGGTTCGGCGGCCGGACGTTCCGGGTGGGGGACAAGGTCACCCAGATCCGCAACAACTACGACAAGGGGCGGAACGGCGTCTTCAACGGCACAGTGGGAGTGGTGACCGCGCTGAGCGTGGACGACCAGCGGCTGACGGTGCTCACCGACGAGGACGAGGAGGTGGCGTACGACTTCGACGAACTGGACGAGCTGGCCCACGCGTACGCGGTGACGATCCACCGCTCGCAGGGGAGCGAGTACCCGGTCGTGGTGATTCCGGTCACCATGTCCGCTTGGACGATGCTCCAGCGGAACCTGCTCTACACCGCTGTGACCAGGGCACGGAAACTCGTGGTGCTGGTGGGGTCACGCAAGGCGATCGGACAGGCCGTCCGGGCCGTCAGTGCAGGTCGGAGGCATACCGGACTCGACCATCGGCTCGCAGCTGGATGATTATCCAACGGGATGGTTGCCTCTAATGTTCTCTTGACGTGAAGAGATTTACGGCAGAGCCTAGGGTGGTGCCGATCTTGTCCGGTTCGTACCGGCTGCGGCAGCAGGTTTTGTAGGGGCGGGCCCTTTCGGGCCACCCCGGGTGCGCGACTGTCCTCCGGATGGGGGATGGTAGAGACAGTCAGGGCACCTTGGAAGAGGATTCATTTCGTCGGTGAGGAAGACGTGAGCGACAACTCGGTAGTACTGCGGTACCAGGACGGCGAGTACGAGTACCCCGTCGTCGAGAGCACTGCGGGCAACGCCGGCTTCGACATCTCGAAGCTGCTCCCGCAGACCGGCCTGGTCACCCTGGACAACGGCTTCGGTAACACCGCCGCGTACAAGTCCGCGATCACCTTCGTGGACGGCGACAACGGCATCCTGCGGTACCGCGGCTACCCGATCGAGCAGCTCGCCTCCGATGGCGGGTTCATCGAGACCGCGTACCTCCTGATCAACGGCGAGCTGCCCAACGCGGACCAGCTGGCCGAGTTCAACCGCGAGATCACCCAGCACACCCTGCTGCACGAGGACGTCAAGCGCTTCTTCCAGGGCTTCCCGCGGGACGCCCACCCGATGGCCATGCTGTCCTCGGTCGTCGGCGCGCTGTCCACGTTCTACCCGGAGAGCCACAACCCGTTCGACGCGGCCCAGCGCCACCTGTCGACGGTCCGCCTGCTCGCCAAGCTGCCGACGATCGCCGCGTACGCGTACAAGAAGGCGATGGGCCAGCCCTTCGTCTACCCGCGCAACGACCTGAGCTACGTCGAGAACTTCCTGCGGATGACCTTCGCCGTCCCCGCCGAGGACTACGAGCTCAACCCGGTCGTCGTCAACGCGCTGGACAAGCTGCTCATCCTGCACGCGGACCACGAGCAGAACTGCTCGACCTCCACCGTGCGCCTGGTCGGCTCCAGCCACGCCAACCTGTTCGCCTCGATCTCGGCCGGCATCTCGGCCCTGTGGGGCCCGCTGCACGGCGGCGCCAACCAGGCCGTGCTGGAGATGCTGGAGAGCATCCAGAAGGACGGCGGCGACGTCGACGCCTTCATCACGAAGGTGAAGAACAAGGAAGCCGGCGTCAAGCTGATGGGCTTCGGCCACCGGGTCTACAAGGCGTTCGACCCGCGTGCCGCCCAGGTCAAGCTGCTCGCGCACGAGGTCCTCGGCCAGCTCGGCAAGAGCGACGAGCTGCTGGACATCGCGCTCAAGCTGGAGGAGCACGCCCTCAAGGACGACTTCTTCATCTCGCGCAAGCTGTACCCGAACGTGGACTTCTACACCGGCCTGATCTACCGCGCCATGGGCTTCCCGACCAGCATGTTCACCGTGCTGTTCGCCCTCGGCCGGCTGCCGGGCTGGATCGCCCACTGGCACGAGATGATCAACGACCCGACCAGCCGGATCGGCCGTCCGCGCCAGATCTACACCGGCACCGCGATCCGCGACTACGTCCCGCTGGACGCCCGCTGACCGCAGCGGCGCCGACCACCGGCCCGCACGGAAGCTGAGAGGGGCCCGACCGCGAGAGCGGCCGGGCCCCTTCGCGTCCCGGTGGCGCGCCCGAGGGCCCGCGCGGGGACGGAACCGTACGGCGCACGACTCCGGGGTCGGCCGCAGCCGGGGACGGCCGCTCAAAGCGTCCCAGGCCCGCCAGAACCCCGGCGTCGTGCGCGAAGGCCGTCAGGGTCGACGACCGTCCCGGGGCCCGCCGGAGCCCCGTCGGCGACAGCCCGCTGGAAGCGCGGGGACACGTTGCCGTTCAGCGTGTCCCCGCCCACCGGAAAAACTGCCGCACTACCAACCTAAGACGTATCAGGGTGCGAGAAGTTACGCCCGGGGGGTGTGAGCTGCCTCTCGCCACGCTCCGTGTGCGCGTCGTACCACGCTCATATCACACCTTCGCTCGCGCCGGACGTCACCCTCCCCGCAGTCACGGCAACCGAGCGTGATAGGAATCGTGGCATTCCGGTACGGACCGTCGCGCACATTCGCCGCGCGACGGCGGAACTGGGGAGGGAGTGCGCAGATGGCCAGGAACGTCGTCGTCACCGGCGGTGGCACGGGAATCGGGTACGAGGTCGCGCGGCGGTTCGTCGAGGCCGGCGACCACGTGGTGATCGTGGGCCGCCGCCGGGAGGTCCTGGAGAAGGCCGCGGCCGGACTCGGGCCGAACGTCACCCCGCTGGTGTGCGACCTCGCCGACCCGGACGCCGTCGAGGCCGCGCTCGCCGACCTGCCCGAGCGGATCGACGTCCTGGTCAACAACGCCGGCAGCCGCGAGACCGTGGTCGGCGGCGGGCCGCACGCCCTGCTGGCGCGCTGGCGCGGCGACTTCGAGCGCAACGTGCTGACCGTGGTGCTGCTCACCGAGTCGGTCCGCGACCGGCTCACCCCGGGCTCCGGCCGGGTGGTCACCATCAGCTCCATCGCCGCCCTGCGCGGGGCCGGCTCGTTCGGCGCGGCGAAGGCCTCGCTGCACGCCTGGAACCACTTCCTGGCCGCCCAGTTGGGCACCTCGGGCATCACCGCCAACATCGTCGCGCCGGGCACCGTCGCGGGCACCGAGTTCTTCGGGCCGCGGCTGGACGAGGCCGAGGTCGCCCGCCGGGCCGCCCGCACCCTGCTCGGGCGGATCGGCGAGACCGGCGAGGTGGCGGCGGCGGTGTACTTCCTGGCCTCGCCCGAGGCCGGGTTCATCACCGGCGAGATCCTGCACTGCAACGGCGGCGAGCTGCTGGGGCGTTGAGGCCCGGCCCCCGAGGGCCCCGGGGCACCCCGTACGCGTCGAGGCCCCGGACCGACACCGGTCCGGGGCCTTCGCGTCGGCCGGCTCAGGCGGGCCGGAAGCGGCGCAGCCGCAGGCTGTTGGTGACCACGAAGACCGAGGAGAAGGCCATCGCGGCCCCCGCGACCATCGGGTTGAGCAGGCCGGCGGCGGCCAGCGGGATCGCCGCCACGTTGTAGCCGAAGGCCCAGAACAGGTTGCCCTTGATGGTGGCCAGGGTGCGGCGGGAGAGCCGGATCGCGTCGGCCGCCGAGCGGAGGTCGCCGCGGACCAGGGTGAGGTCGCCGGCCTCGATGGCGGCGTCGGTGCCGGTGCCCATGGCGAGGCCCAGGTCGGCCTGGGCGAGCGCGGCCGCGTCGTTGACGCCGTCGCCGACCATCGCGACGACCTTGCCCTCGGCCTGCAGCCGCTTGACGGT
>NZ_JBSFJC010000232.1:0-7342 GCF_053597855.1 Kitasatospora sp. NPDC001225 | reverse complement strand
CGCCGCCCGGCCCGCGCCCGCCGCCGCACGCCGCCGCCGCTGACCCTGGACGATCCGATGCCGTACACCACTGAGAAACCCCGCGAGTACCGGATCACCCCCCGCTACCTCGCCAACGGGGATGCCAACGGCTCCCCGGCCATTCAGCGCCTCCTGGATGCCGGCTGGGCCCTCAGCAGGGACGAGCTTGCGAACACCTTCGTCACCGCGCCGGACCTGCGGGCCCGCCTGGCCTTCCTGCCCGAGGGCGAGGACTCGACGCTGTGGAAAATCAGCGCGGGGCCGGACGCCTTCGCCCCGCCGCAATGGCTGGTCACCTTCGACAACCGCACCCCGCCCGAGGTCGTCGAGGACTTCACCGCCGCGCTCGCCGCCGCCTACGCACAGGGCCCCGAGGCCTACCTGGGCGACGGCGGCCGAACCTCCGGAGCCGACACCACCCTCCGGCTCCTGGCCGACGGCTGGCGCCTGGACCCCGCCACCCCGTTCCTGAGCTACCAGTCGCCCGACCGCCTCATCCAGTTCCACCAGCGGGACGACCCGCTGCGGCACGAAGCCGAGATGGCCGGCGACACCGAGCGCTGGCTGTTCGAGGTCGGCCCGCCCCGAGGCGTCTGGTACGCCACCGCCTCCTCGCGCCTGCCCGAGCACCTGCTCCAGACCCTCACCACCGCCGTGACCGAACCCATCCCGGTCAATCGGTACATGCGGCGCGTCGATCTGGCGCACCTGCCAGCCGTCGCCACCGCGACGCCGACGGCGCCCAGCCCCCTTGAGGTGGCGCGCGTGCGGGCGGCCACCTCCCGCTCGCTCTCCGTCCCCCGCACCGCGCCGTCCGCGCTCGCCTACAGCACCACCACCCACCCTCCGGCACTCCCGGCCGCCTCGGCCGGACGCTCCCGTTGACCACCCGCACCCCGGAGGAACCCCGTGCCCGACGTCACCGCCCTGGAGCACGCCGACGCGATGATCGAGAAGGCCTGGGGCCGGCCGATCGCCGACCTGGAGAAGGCCGCGGTCCGCCGCCCCGTCGAGGACCCCCTGCTGCGCGCGGCCATGCACAGCCGCGGCTACCTCACTGTGGTCTCCAACTCCATTGCCGTGCACCAAGAACGGCTGCACGCCCTAACTCATCCTGGCCACATCCCCACCTTCTACGACCTCGACCGGATCACGGAATCGGCGAGTGCCCTGCGGACCGCCCACGCCGAGACCAGCACCGCCCTGCGGGCGATCTGCCATGTCGTCGATGCCCGCGAACTCGCCCTGCAGGACCAGAACGGTCCCGGCGCCGAGCGTGTGAAGGCCGCCACCGCGCGCAGCACGCACGCTCCCCGTCCGGTGAGTCTTCCTGTGGAACGGCCCGCCCCGCCGACCGCAGCCGCTTCAGCTGCCTCGGCCGCGAACCGGCGGTAGCGGACGGTCAGTTCACGTCCCGGTCGTGGTGGGCGCCCGGGTCGGCGGCGCCCACCACGCGGGCCAGCTCGTCCAGCGTCAGCTCCACACGCCGGCCGTCCGCCAGCCTGGCCTCGACCACCTCGGCCTGCGCCTGCTCGGCACGGCTCGCCGTGTTCACGGCCCACTGGCCGTCGGCGATCATGGCGATGTCGCCCCTCGTCCACGCCCGGCCCGCGCTGCGGATCTTGCGCTCCAGCGCCGCCATGTCACGACCTCTACTCGGCTCCAACGCCGCCCCCCTTCAGACCTGCGTACGGCCCCTCGCCGTAACCCCGTGTCAGCACCGAGCCCCGCCGATCCATTCCCGCCTCAGTTCGCCCACGGCAGACCGATCACCGCCGGAAACGACTACGAGCTTCGGTATATCGCATGTCAACGTACTCATGTCGCCGAAACCGCAGGTCAACAAAGGGATCCAGCCCCATGAACACGCCCGGCACCCTGCTGGCCGCCCCCGTCCGCCCCATTGCCGAGGAACGCAACTGGCTCTCCTCCGACCACTGTGCGGAGCCGGTCCTGTCCCTGCTCGGTGGACTCGGCTGGGCCACCGTGGACACCCCCGAGGCCAACGTGCACTGCACCAGCCCGGACGGGCGCGTCTACGTCGGCTGGCTACCCGAGGACCCCGGCGCCTGGCAGCGCGGCATCGTCTGGCGCGTACAGGTCCGACCCGACCACGCTGATGCCTGGACCCAGGAGTTCGGCCTCCGCACCCCCTCCGAGGCCGTCGCCGGATTCCTCGCCGCGCTCGTCGCCGGCCCGATCCACCGACCCAACATCCTTGAATGGAGCACCAATTGACCACACCCAGGCTCGACCACGCCATTGCCCACGGCACTCCCCGCAACCCACTCGGCCGCGCCGTGCAGGAGAGCAACATCGTCTGCAGCGACGGCTTCAGCCTCTCGGTACTCGCCCCTGACCCCGTCGACGCCTTCCTCTTGCCCGCCGAGACACTGGAGATCGGCTTCCCCACCCAGCGACCCGAACCGTGGAACGCCTGGCGCACCCACCTCGACGCGGGGTCCGAGGAGAACGACCCCACCGACTCCGTGTACCTGCACGTCCCCGTCGCCCTGGTCCGGGAGCTGATCGAGGCCCACGGCGGCGAAGCCCGGCTCCTTCCCCACCAGCGCTCCTGACCACCGGATTACCGCTTCGACGAAGGACGACACCCTGACGATCACCATCGACCTCACGCGCATCCCCGGCCCGGCCATCGCCGCGCTCGGCCTGGCCAACGCCTTCTCCGTCCCACCCGGGTCGGCCGCGTTCGTGCTCGGCCTCGCCCTCAGCTCAGGCGGCTTGCTGCTGGCCTTCGACGACATCCACGCGGACGGCCTGCGCCGGGACACGGTGATCGTCGCCCACCTCACCAAGAGGCCCGACGGCGCCCGCGTCGGCCAGATCGGCACCGCCCTCGGCCTACGCAACCGCGCGGTCGCCAGATCGCTCGACCGTCTGGCCACCGACGGCCTGGTGGTGCTCGACACCGAGGACGAACCGCTGGCCCTGCGGTCGTACCGCCTCGCCGACTGATCACCCGTGTCCCCGAAGGAGGCACCACGAGTACCCGCCACGTCGACTTCCACCCGGTGGTCGTCACCACCGCCACCGAGCATGGCGCGAGCCGCCGCATCCTCGCGAGCCCCCACCTGCGGATCGTCCGCGCCGACCAGGTCCGGCCCGGCGAGCTGATCGTCTCCGCCTTCCAACCCGCCGTGCCCGGCCGCCTTCCCCGGGCCAACTGCTTCGCCGCCGGCCCCTACCCGGCCAGCCCCGGGCCCTACCACCCGGTTTGCGGCTGCGGGGTCTGCGGCCTGCCGGAAGTCCAAGCCCCGAACGGCACCGTCGTCCTCACCACCGGCTACCCGTGGGACACCTGCGACCCGTGGCCCGCCGACGACCCCGTCCTCATCCGGCCTCGCCACCGCCTGCGCGCCCCCGCACCGATGCCCCGCCCCAACCTTCCGTGACCACCGCCGTCGCTGCGCCCGCTCACCACACCGCCCCTTCCTGGAGAACCGCCATGCCACAGCACCTCACCCTCGGCCACCTGCTCGCCCAACTCCAGCCCCTCGACCCGAACCTGCGGGTCCGCCTCGCCGTGAACCCCGACTGGCCCTTCGCCCACTACGTCGGCACGGACGTCGTCGTCCAGAACGGCATCGCCTACATCAGCGAGGACGGCCAGGAGGACTACCTCCCGTCTGACGTCCGCGACCAGCTCGCCTGGGCCTGACCCAAGCCGCCGACCGAAGGAGAGCCCTATCCCCACCGGCTACCATGCCCGCCTTCCCCGCCCGCTCGACCGCTTCGCCCTTCACCCCATGCCACCGTGGGCAAGCTGAGCACTCGTCCACAGCGTCCCCGCCCACACCGGCCACCCGATCAAGGTCCTCTGGATCCCGCACACCGCGCCCCAACTCCCCTTCGGCCGCATCCTCCTGCGCTGGGAACCCGCCCCCGAGGCCGGCTGGGACGTCACCGCCCGCCTCGGCCTCGCCACCACCGTGGTGCCCCTCGCCACCTGGCCCGCCGCCGGAGACGACTGGCCCCGCCTCGTCCGCCCCACCCTGCTCGAGGTCACCGGCCTGTGCTCCGCCCTCACCGTGGCAACCGCCGCACTCGAACTCGCCAACCGGCTCGTCGACTCCTGACCACCACCAACCAAGGCCGCCCCTGCGCCGATCCCGCAGGGGCGGCCTCGCCATACACCCACCCGCCCGCCGCTACGTACGCCCTTCACGGGAACAGCGAGGAAGGGACACCATCGTCGCCGCCGACCAGCCGCCCCAGGCCCCGTACCAGGTCCTGCTGCAGCTGCGCTGCATGCGAGCAGACGTTGGCGCGGCCCGACCTCGACCCGCGCGGTCGAGCCCCTGCCCATCTCCGCAAACCCGGGCTTGCGGGAAGCCTTCGACGGGTCCTCTGAGTGAGAGGTCTGGACGGGAACCCATTCGGCACTACCTGTGCGCCATCGCCTGGCACCAGTGACAGGCCGCGTACGCGACGCTCAGCAGCACCGGCGCCCCAGCCGCTCGGCCGCCACGGAGCCATCCGGATTTCAGGGCCAGCAATCGACGGGGTTGTCGGCGTACTGCAGCAGGTTCGGGAGGTGACATCGGCCGGGCGGTTCACCCTGTGGGCAGTGTCGCAGCACCGGCCGCAGGAGCCACGGAACCGGAACCGACTGGTGGGGTCGGTGCCAGCCGGTCGATCCGCGCGGTCCCGCCGCACGCACCGCGGCTACAAGGTCGAGCGGTGGAGCGTCCCCACACTCCCCTTATTGTGCAAGTGACAGTAACTGAAGTACCTTGTAGAACATGCAAGATGACGTGTGGTCACCACCTGCTGTGCTGCTGACGGTCGATCTCGTGATCCTGACGCTGCGGGAGAGTCGCCTGCACGTCCTCCTGGTGGAGCGAGGCGGAGATCCCTTCCGTGGCATGCTCGCCCTGCCCGGAGGATTCCTGAACCACGATGGTGAGGAGATCCTGGATGCCGCCCACCGCGAGCTGAGCGAGGAAACGGCCCTGGCCGCCGACTCCGTGCACCTTGAACAGCTGGCCGTGTACGGGGGCTCGGGCCGCGATCCGCGGGGCCGCGTCGTCTCCGTGGCCCACCTGGCGATCGCACCGGGGCTGCCCGACCCGGTCGCGGGAACGGATGCCACCGACGCCGCGTGGGTTCCCGCAGAAGCCGTCCTGTCCGGCGAGGTGGAGCTCGCCTTCGATCACCGTCGCATCACCACGGACGGGATCGAACACGCGCGCACCAAGCTCGAGTTCTCGGCGCTGGCCACCGCGTTCTGCAGGGAGAACTTCACCATCGCAGAGCTGCAGCAAGTGTACGAGGCCGTCTGGGGCACCGAGCTCGACACCCGCAACTTCTACCGGAAGGTCCAAGCCGCGAAGGGGTTCATCGTCCCTGCCGGCACTGATCGCAGAACCACGGGAGGACGGCCCGCACGGCTGTACCGGGCCGGCCCGAAGACCGTGCTGTTCCCACCGCTGATACGGCCCGCGCCATCCGCGACGGAAGAGCACACGAGAGGGGAAGAGGAATAGATGTCGAATGGCCCGGTGGTGATTCTCACTGCCCTCAATCTTGAGTACCAGGCTGTACGCCAGAGGCTGGCGGGTCCGCAGGTGCATCGCCATGAGCGTGGCACCCGGTTCGAGGTGGGAAGCGTGCAGGGCACGTCGTGCCGTGTCGCGCTCGGCCTGACGAGCAAGGGGAACCACTCCGCCGCAGTGATCGCCGAACGCGCGATCCAGGAGTTCTCGCCGGTGGCCGTGCTGTTCGTCGGGGTCGCCGGCGCCCTGTGGGACACCACCAGGCTGGGCGACGTGGTGATGGCGTCGCACGTGTACGCCTACCACGGCGGGACCAGCGAGGACGACGGGCTCAAGGCCCGCCCCCGGGTGTGGGAAGCACCGCACGGCATCAGCCAGCTCGCCTCGCACCTGGCCCGCTTGAACGACTGGGCGGGCCCCGAGGCCGGTCACGAGGACGCACCGCAGGTCCGCTTCGGGGCGGTCGCCGCCGGCGAGGTCGTCCAGAACTCGAGGATCTCGGCCGAGGCCAAGTGGATCCGGCAGCACTACAACGACGCACTCGCCATCGAGATGGAGGCGGCCGGTGTGGCACAGGCCGGCCATCTCAGCGGGGCACCGGTGGCCATCATCCGGGGGATCAGTGACCGGGCGGACGGCACGAAGAACAGTGCGGAGGACCGCAACTGGCAGCCGCGGGCCGCGGCGAACGCGGCGGCTTTCGCCACCCGGCTGGCGGTGAAACTGGTAGGGGAACTGGAGGAGAACGCGATGCCCCGGGACGACAGGGTTCGTTCGGCCGACAGGCTCGGCCGACATGTCAGCAACACCGCCCACAACAGCACCGTCGGCATCATGGCCGGCTCGGTCACGGGCAGCAGCGTCCACATGGACACGGCCCCGAAGGCGTCCGGACCGACGGACCTGGTCGCGGAACTGAGCAGCTTCCGTGAGCAGTTGGGGCGCCACCGCATCGAGGGCGCACTCGACGAGGACACCTACCGGGAGGCCCTGGCCGATCTGGACTCCGCCCTCCGGTCGGCTGGGGGAAACATCCCCGAATCGTCGAAGCGGACGGCCATGACACTCAAGCGGCTGCGCGGGCTGGTGGCGGAGTGCCCGGCGCTGGTGGCCCGGCTGGCCCCTCTGGTCGCCGCGGCCGGTGACCTGTCATGAACCACGGCAACGACGCCGCGTACAGCTCGGCCGCGTACGACTCCACGGTCGGAATCCAGGCCGAGACCGTGCACAACTCCAACGTCTACTTCGTCCATCCGGACGCCTCACCGCAGGAGAAGTACCGGCTGGGCGTGCGGTTCCTGGAGGACGGCGTCCTCAGCCGCGCCCGCGAAATGATCACCGATGCGATGGCCCACGGGTACGACGGCGCGGAGGTGCGTTTCCACTGGGTGCTCGCGGTACTCAGCGGACGCACCTACCAGGACCTCACCGCTGAAGATGTCCACCGGCTGCACTACACCTCCGGGCTCGTACGGATCTACGCCGAGGGCGAGTGGAAGGAAGCCCTGCGTGTCACTCTCGACCTGCTGGCAGTGCTCAGCACCGCGAGCGGCGAGACCGGAACCGTGCTGAAGCAGTTGCATGACCTGCCGCTCCGCCAACGCGAGGCGATCCTCCGCCACCTCGACCTCATGCTCACCGGAGGGCTGAAGGACGACCTGTGGGCGGAGACCTGCGAACGGGCCGGGGCGGAACGCTACGGCAACGACCGGGTCCGGCGGGTCTGGGCCTACTTCGCGCCCGCCCCCATCGGGGCGCGGGCCGTTCCGCCCCGCCCGAGCACTGCGGCCGCCGCCCGGGCGGGC
>NZ_JBSFJC010000231.1:0-7488 GCF_053597855.1 Kitasatospora sp. NPDC001225 | reverse complement strand
CGACGGGACGGTCCGGTCCGAGGCCCACGTCTTCGACACCCCGCAGCCCGAACCGGCTGTCCCCCGCCCGGCCTCCGGTGGAGGGAGTTCCGGCCTGAGCGGGGAGCGGCCGGGCCCGGTCCGTGAACGGCCCGCGGACGCTTCGTCAGCCGGTGACCATGGTCTTGCCGGGGAGCGTGCTCCAGCCGCTCCACCCGCTCTTCCCCGGCTGGTACGAGGCGTGGTTGAAGACGCCGTTCTGGCCGGTGGCGAAGAGGTCCAGGGTGCCGGCCGCCGCGTTGAACGTCGCGGTCGGGAAGCGGCCGGTGGTGAACCGCCAGTCCCCGACGTTGGTCCACTCGCTCCACGGCTTGCCGTCGGGCTGCCACTCGGCGCGGGCGAGGACACCGTCGCCGTCGACCGCGAACAGCGCGAAGCCGCCGGTGGCGGGGTCGAAGACGGCGGTCGGCGAGCCCGCGAACTGACGGCTGCGGACCTCGGACCAGCCGCTCCACTTCGTCATGCTCGGGGTGTAGTAGGAGTGCGCGACGACACCGCTGGTCCGGGTGGCGAAGACCTCCGCGACCTTGGTGACCGGGTTGTAGGCGGACGTGGGGCTGCCGGTGAACCTCACGTTGTCGTCCTGGGCGTACCAGGGGTTCCAGTCCTGGCCCGGCAGCCAGTAGCTCTGCTTCAGCACGCCGTCGGTGTTGACCGCGAACAGCTCGATGGCACCGGTGGCGGGGTTGTACAGGGCGCTCGGGCTGCCCGTGAACTCCTTGTTGGCCTTGATGTCGTACCAGCCGCTCCACCCCGTCATGCCGACGGTGTAGTAGGAGTGCGCGACGGCCCCGTCGGTCTGGGTGGCGAAGACCTCCGCGGTCTTCGTCGCCGGGTTGTAGACGGCGGTGGGGCTGCCGGTGAACCTCTTGTCGGTGGGCTGGTAGTACCACTCGATCCAGCCCTTGCCGTCCGGCAGCCAGTAGGTCTGGCTGAGCACGCCGTCGGTGCCGATGGCGAACAGCTCGATGGCACCGGTGGCGGGGTTGAACACGGCCGTGGGGACGCTCGCGAACTGCCAGTCGCCGCCGACCCGCGTCCAGTCGCTCCAGGTCGTGCCGTCCGCGCTGGAGGAGGACACCACGTGGCGGTCGCTGTCGACGGCGAAGACCGTGGTGGTCTTCCGGACCGGGTCGTAGACCGAGCTGCGGGCGGCCGGGTTGGCGGTGACGGTGTCCCACCAGCCGTCGCGGACCTGGTTGATCCACGCGCCGAGGTCGTCGACCCGGGTGCTGTACGCGCCGGTACGGGTCTCGCCGGCGGGCACGCCCAGGCAGCCGCCCTGCCAGGAACGGGAGGCGACGGCGACCAGCTCGGCCTTGCCGTTGACCTCGCGGACGGCGGGGGCACCGGTGTCGCCCTTGCAGACCGCCGCGCCGCCCGTCCCCGTGATGCCGACGCCGGTCGCGCTCACCGTGTCGAGGCTGAACGCGCCGGAGTGGAGCCGGTTCGGGAGCCACTCGGTCTTGGTGCGCCCGTACCCGGGCACCCGCAGGGTCTGGCCGGCGGTCGGGGCGGTGGTGGCGACCGCGATCGGGGCGACGCCGGTGACGGGGACGGCCAGGCGGGCCAGGACCAGGTCGCGGTCCTGACGCGGCGCCAGCTCCACCACGTCCGTCACGACACCGGCGCCCGTGGCCAGGTCGGTGCGCCCGACGGTGGCGGTGGTCTTCCACTTCGGCGCACCGGCGGCCAGTGCCTGCGGCTGCGCCGGGTCGTCGGAGAAGCACGAGGCGGCCGTGGCCACCCAGTAGCGGTCCACCAGGGCGCCGGTGCAGACGCGCACGTTGTCGCCGATCGCCAGGCGGACGGTGTAGGCGTAGGAGCCGTCGACGGGCGTGTCGCCGACCACGGCGCCGGCCGGGACGATGCTGCACAGCGTGCCGGCGGCAGCGGCAGCGGCGAGTACGCCGGCCCGCCGGGAGCGGACCTGGGACTTGCGGGGCATGAGGGATCTCCAGGGAGCGTTCGGGGAGGACGGCACCCCGCGCGTGCGCGGGGTGCCGATGGCGTTCGACCGGCGGCCATGGCCTGCCGCGGCGGGTCTGCCGTGGATCAGGGCGCGGAGGGGCCGCCGTGGAAGCGGATCCAGAGCGGGCCGCCCTGGCCCTGCGGGTCGACGGACCAGAGGGTGTTGTTGACGTCCCGCAGGTAGGTGATCAGGTGCTTGGTGGCCGGGTCGACGACGGTCTGCGGGACGGCGTCGGCGGCCATCGCGGTACCCGACGGGGTGAGGCCGAGATCGGTCCACTTCCCGGTGGCGAAGTCGAGCGCGTTCAGCCGGTTGTTCGGCCCGTTGACGTACACCACGGTCCGGTTGCCGGCCTTGTCGGCGATCGCGACCGGGTCGGTGGCGGCCATCACGCCCCAGTCCCGCCAGCCCGGGCCGAACGGGTCGACGGACCACAGGTGGTTGGCGGCGTCGCGGACGAAGGTGGTGAAGTGCCCGGTGGCCGGGTCGACCACGGTCGAGGGGACCGCGTCGGGGGCCAGGGCCGGCGGGACGAACTCGACCCGGCCGGCGCCCCGGCGGTCGATGGAGTTCAGCCGGTTGTTCGGCCCGTTGACGTACACCACGATGTGGCCGTCGTTCGGGTTGATCACCGGCACCGGGTCGGTGGCGGCCAGCCCGCCGAAGTCGTACCAGCCCTCGCCCTGCGGGTCGACGGACCACAGGTGGTGGGCGGTGTCGCGGACGAAGGTGACCAGGTGGCCGGTGGCCGGGTCGACGACCGTGCGCGGCACGGCGTCGGGGGCCAGCACCGTCCCGGCGGGGGTGGGGACGAACTCGGTCCACTTGCCGGTGGTGCGGTCGTAGGACCAGAGCTTGTTGTCCGGCCCGTTGACGTACACGATCACGTGGTTGTCGGCCGGGTTGGCGATCGCGGTCGGGCGGGCGGCCGCGTAGCCGCCCAGGTCGGTCCAGCCCTCGTTCTGCGGGTCGACCGACCACAGGTGGTTCTTGCTGTCCTGGACGAAGGTCAGCGGGTGCCCGGTGGCCGGGTCGACGACGGTGAACGGCGAGCCGGTGACCTTCGTCCCCGACGGGGTCGAGTGGCGGACGTTGGTGATCCACACGCCGAGGTCGTCGACCCGGGTCGCGTACGCGCCGGTGCGGGTCTCGGCGGCCGGGGTGCCCAGGCAGCCGCCCTGCCAGGAGCGGGAGGCGACGGCCACCAGCTCGGCCTTGCCGTTCGTCTCACGGATGGCGGGGGCGCCGGTGTCGCCCTTGCAGACCGCCGCACCGCCCGTCCCCGTGATGCCGACGCCCGTCGCGCTCACCGTGTCGAGCGAGAACGCGCCGGTGTGCGGCTTGGCCGGCACCCACTCGTCCTTCGTCCGGCCGAAACCGGGAACACGCAGCGACTGCCCGGCCGTCGGCGCCGAGGTGCCCACCTCCAGCGGCGTCACACCGTCGACCGGCACGGCCAGACGGGCCATCACCAGGTCGCGGTCGGCGCGCGGCACCAGCTCGACCACCTGGGCCGACTTGGCACCGACGGTGGCGGTGGTGTTCCACTTCGGCTTGCCGGCCGCCAGCGCCTGCGGCTGCGCCGGGTCGTCGGCGAAGCAGGAGGCGGCGGTGAGCACCCAGTACTGGTCGATCAGCGCGCCGGTGCAGCCGCGCAGGCTGTCGCCGATGACGATCCGCGCGGTGGTGGCGGAGGTGGTGTCGGCCGCGGCGCCGCCGGAGACGGCGCCGGCCGGGGCGAAGGTGGTCAGCGCGCCGGCGGCAGCGGCAGCGACGGCTGCCAGCACACCCGCCCGCCGCGGGCGGAGCTGGGACTTGCGGGACATGGGGACTCCCCTTCGGGTCGGTGGGTGGGAGCCCGCGGGGGCGGTCGGTCTCGCGCCGACGGCCCCCGCGGGGCACGGGTACGGGCCCCGGGTCAGCCGGTGGTGGCGGCGATGCCCTGGATGGCGCTGCTGGCGACCTCGTAGAAGGTGGTCCAGCTGCCGTCGGCCTTCTTGTCGGCGGTCCAGATCTTGGCGTCGGTGCCGATCGCGAACAGGCGGATGGTGTCGCCGATGGTGGTGGCGGCGACCTGCTTGACACCGAGGACGTCGGGCACCTTCTCGAAGGTGGTCCAGGGGCCGTTGCCGGTGCTGTCGGTGGTCCAGATCTGGCTGTCGGCGCCGACCGCGAACACCCGCACGGTGTTGCCGATCGTGGTGGCGGCGATGTGCTGGATGCCGCTGCTGGGGATCGCCTCGAACGTGCTCCACGTACCGGCGGTGTAGTCGCCGGTGCTGGTCCAGATCCGGCCGTCGCCACCGATCGCGAACAGGCGCACGGTGTTGCCGACGACGGTGGCGGTCACCTGCTTGATCGCGCTGCTGGGCAGCGGCGAGAACGCGCTCCAGGTGCCCGCGGCGTAGTCGCCGTCCGCACCGTAGATGCGCTCGTCGCCGCCGATGGCGAACAGGCGCACCTTGTCGCCCATGGCGACGGCGGTCACCTGCCGGATGCCGCTGTTGCCCGGCACGACCTCGAACGGCGACCAGGCGCCGGAGGCGTCCCTGGTGGTGGTCCGGATCCGCTGGTCGCTGCCGATGCCGAACAGGCGCACCTTGTCGCCCATCGTGACGGCGCTGACCTGCCGGACGCCGCCGCTGTTCGGCACGGCCTCGAAGGTGCCCCACACGTTCGTGGTGTACGCGCCCTCGTTGGCCCAGATCTGGCTGTCGCCGCCGATCGCGAACAGCCGGCTGGCCGGACGGGAGACCCGCACCTGGTTCACCCAGCCGGCGAGGTCGTCGACCCGGGAGCTGAACGCGCCGGTACGGGTCTCGGTGGCCGGGGTGCCCAGGCAGCCGCCCTGCCAGGAGCGGGAGGCCACGGCCACCAGCTCGGCCTTGCCGTTGACCTCACGGATCGCCGGGGCACCGGTGTCACCCTTGCAGATCGCGGCGCCGCCGGTGCCGGTGATGCCGATCGCGGTCGCGCTCACGGTGTCGAGGGTGAACGCGCCGGTGTGGAGCTTGGACGGCACCCACTCGTCCTTGGTCCGGCCGAAACCGGCGACGCGCAGGCTCTGCCCGGCGGTCGGGGCGGCGGTGGCGACCGCGAGCGGGGCGATGCCGTCCACGGGCGTGGCGAGACGGGCCATGACGAGGTCACGGTCGGCGCGCGGCACCAGCTCGGCCACCTCGGCCGACTTGGCGCCGAGCGTGACGGTGGTCTTCCACTTCGGCTTGCCGGCCGCCAGGGCCTGCGGCTGCGCCGGGTCGTCGGAGAAGCAGGAGGCGGCGGTGAGCACCCAGCTGCGGTCGACCAGCGCGCCGGTGCAGGCGCGCAGGTTGTCGCCGATCGTCAGACGGGCGGTGGAGGTGTAGGTGTTGTCGGCAGCCTCGGGGCCGACCACGGCACCCGCCGGAGAGACGGCGCTCAGCGTGCCGGCGGCGGCGGCCGCGACCAGCACACCCGCCCGACGGGAACGGAACTGGGACTTACGGGACATCAGGAATTCCCCCCTGAGGAGTGACGAGAAGGTGGCGCCCCGCCGGACGGGCGACCGGACGGCGGCCGGTCCGGCGGGACGCGGTGCGGTGCGGGTCGGGGTCAGCCGGTGGTGGCGGCGGTGATCGCCCTGACGCCGGTGGCGCCGCCGGGGACCTCGCCCCACGGGGTCCACCGGCCGGCGTTGTAGTCGGCGTCGCGGTTGTAGACCTTGTCGTCCTCGTTGATGGCGACGACGTGGATGACGTTGCCCTCGGCGCTGCTGGTGATCGCCTTCAGGTGGTTGTCGCTGATCTTGGTCCAGACGGGGTCCCAGCGGCCGAGGTCGAAGTTGCCGTTGGTGCTGAAGAGCGAGCCGTCGGAGCCGATGATCTGCAGGTCGACGATGTTGCCGCGGGCGGCAGCGGTGATGCCCTTGACGTCGGCCGCACCGCCCGGGACCTCGGCCCACGGGGTCCAGCTGCCGTCGGGCCGGTTGTCGCGGGTGTAGACCTTGCCGTCCTCGTTGATGACGAAGACGTGGCCGACGCCGTCGGCGGTGGTCGCGCTGGTGATCGCCTTCAGGTTGTTGACGCTGACCAGCTCCCAGGAGCCGACCCACCGGCCGGCGGTGTAGTCGCCCCGGGTGCTGTACAGGGAGCCGTCGACGCCGATGATCTGCAGGCCGACGGTGTTGCCGCGGGCGGACGCGGTGATGCCCTTGACCCCGACCGCACCGCCCGGGACCTCGGCCCACGGGGTCCAGTAGCCACCGACCTTGCCGTCACGCGTGTAGACCTTGCCGTCCGAACCGACGACGAAGACGTGCACGGTGTCGCCGATCGCCACCGAGTCCACGGCGGAGAGGGCACCGCTCGGGACGGGCGACCACTTGCCGAGCCAGCTGCCGGCCTTGTAGTCGGCCACGGTGTCCCACAGCTTGGTGTCCGACCCGATGACCTGCACGTGCAGGCCGGCCGTCACCTCCGTCGTACGGAACCGCACCTCCTGCACCCAGCCGCCGATGTCGTCGACGCGGGAGCTGAACGCGCCGGTCCGGGTCTCGGTGGCCGGGGTGCCCAGGCAGCCGCCCTGCCACGAGCGGGAGGCCACGGCGACCAGCTCGGCCTTGCCGTTGACCTCGCGGATGGCGGGGGCGCCGGTGTCGCCCTTGCAGATCGCGGCGCCGCCGGTGCCGGTGGTACCGATGCCCGTCGCGCTCACGGTGTCGAGGGTGAACGTGCCGGCGTGGAGCTTGTTCGGCACCCACTCGTCCTTGGTCCGGCCGAAACCGGGAACGCGCAGGCTCTGCCCGGCCGTCGGGGCAGCGGTCGCCAGCGGCAGCGGGGCTATGCCGTCCACGGGCGTGGCGAGACGGGCCATGACGAGGTCACGGTCCTGACGCGGCACCAGCTCGGCCACCTCGGCCGACTGGCCGCCGACCGTCACGGTCGTCTTCCACTTCGGCGCACCGGCGGCCAGGGCCTGCGGCTGCGCCGGGTCGTCGGAGAAGCAGGAGGCCGCGGTGAGCACCCAGTAGCGGTCCACCAGCGCGCCGGTGCAGGCCCGCAGGTTGTCGCCGACCACCAGACGGGTGGTGGCGGTGTAGGTGTCGTTGGCGGCCGCGTCGCCGACCACGGCGCCCGCCGGAGAGACGGTGCTCAGCGTGCCGGCGGCGGCGGCCGCGACCAGCACACCCGCCCGCAGGTTGCGGGTCGAGGAGTTGCGAGGCATAGGGGGATTCCCGGAGGTGAGAGGTGGGAGGTGGATGCGGGCGGTGGCCGTCAGCCGGTGACGGTCAGCTCGAGGAGGCTGGTCGCGTTGCCGTTGCTGCCCTTGCCGACCGACTTGAAGCCGTCCTTGGGGACCTCGAGGGTCTGCTGGGTGGTGCCGTCGGTGAGGCCGGCCCGGACGGCGCGGCCGCCGGAGGTCTGGATGGCGAAGACCTGGGGCAGCTCGAGGGTGAGCGACCCGGTGGTGCCGGAGACGGTGAAGCAGATCTGGTTGTC
>NZ_JBSFJC010000230.1:0-7526 GCF_053597855.1 Kitasatospora sp. NPDC001225 | reverse complement strand
GCGGGTGGCGGCGGGCCGCGGCGCGCCCCGGGCGGACCGGCCACCAGATGCCGCGGCCGAACAGCGCGGCCAGCGCGGGCACCAGCACCACCGACAGCAGGAAGGCGGACAGCAGGATGCCGAGCGCCAGCGCGAAGCCGACCTGACGGCTCGCCGGGGTGGCGGCGAGGGTGGCGAAGGAGCCCGCCAGCACCAGGCCCGCCGTCGCGATGGCCGGGGCGGTGTGCCGCACCGCCCGGGCCACGGCCGCGCGGGCCGGCCCCGGCTGCTCCATCTCCTCCCGGATCCGGTCGCTGATCAGGATGTTGTAGTCGGTGCCGAGCGCGACGACGAACAGGAAGAGCACCAGCGGGAGCGTGAAGTTGACGCCCGGCTTGTCCAGGCCGTGCTGGAAGAGCAGCGCCGAGGCGCCGAGCGTGGCCGCGAAGCAGAGGCCGACGGAGACCATCAGGACCACCGGCGCCAGCAGGCTGCGCAGCAGCATCAGCAGGATCAGCGCGATCAGCGCGGCCGCGACCGGGAAGACGAGCCGCAGGTCGTGGTCGACGGCCTTCGAGATGTCGGCGAAGACCGCCGGGGTGCCTCCGACATGGGCCGTCGTCCCGGCGGGCGTGTGCGCGGCGACGGCGGCCCACAGCGGCCCCGAGACCACGTCACGGGCCTGCTGGGACTGCGGGTCCGCGGTCAGGTAGAGGTCGATCCGGGCGGCCCGCCGGTCGTCGGCGAGGGCGGTCCCCGCCACCTGCCCCACGCCCGCGACCTGTCCGAGCGCGCGGGACAGGCCGTCGAACCGGTCCGCGCTGAGCGTGCCGCCGTCCTTGGCGGTGAGGTAGACGGTGGTCGGGTCCGACACACCGGCCGGCAGCGCGCGGGAGATCTCGGCCGCGGTGGCGGCGGCGGCCGTGCGCGGGCCTTCGGCGCCCTGGCCGTAGTCCATCCTGATCCCGACCGTCCCGAGGGCCAGCGCGCCCAGTGCGGCGACGGAGGCCACCGCCAGGGCCAGCGGCCGGCGCGCCACCAGGCCGCCCAGCCGGGCCGACACGCCCTCGCGCGGCCGACTCTGGAGCGCACGGGAGGGCCAGAACATCCCGCGTCCGCAGGCCGCCAGCAGGGCGGGCATCAGCGTCAGGCTGCCCAGCAGCATGACCAGGACCGAGACGGCGATGGCCGGGCCGAGCACCCGGAACTGCCCGAAGCTCGCCACCCCGAGCGTGGCGAAGGCGGCCACGATGGTCAGCGCCGCCGAGGTGATCGCCGTGCCCACCCGCCCCGAGACCTCCGCGGCCACGACCCGGACGGGCGTTTCGGGCCGCGCCCGCAGCTGCTCGCGGAAGCGGAACAGCAGGAACAGCAGGTAGTCGATCCCGATTCCGATCAGGACCACCTGGATCAGCGACGGGGTGCTCGGGTCGATCCTGATCCCGGTGAGCATCGCGGCGCCGACCACCGCGCCCAGTGCCACGCCACCGATCAGGGCGACCGCGAGCAGCGGCAGCAGGGCCGCCAGCACGCTGCGGAACACCAGCACGTTGAGCAGCACGATCAGCCCCATGGTGAGGGCTCCCATGACCTTCGCCATGGTCTTCCCGTCGTCCTTGGTGTCCACCGTGCCGGCCAGGCCGCCGGTGAAACCGGTGCGCAGCCCCGCGTCGTCGAACTGGGCCCGCGCCGAGTCCCGGAAGGCCCGGAAGAGGTCCTGCATCCCCGGCTCCTCGGGGTTGCCGACCAGCCCGACGGAGAGCAGCTCGAAGCTCTTGTCCGGTGCCACCATCGCCGGGGAGACCGCGGGGGTCTGCGAGTGGTCCCGCGCCAGGAAGGACGGCCCGTCCTCCTCCTTGGGCTTCGGCATGGTGACCCGCTGCCGGCCCAGCTTCTCGGCCAGGGTGCCGATCCGCTGGTGGTCCGCGGCGCTGAGCGGGCCGCCGTCCGAGCGGGCGACCAGCACGGTCACCGTGTCGGCGTCGGGCTTCACCCCGAACCTGTCCTCGGCGATCTTCAGGGCGGCGGCCGAGTCGTAGCTCGCGGGCAGGAAGTCGCCGACCCGGGTCTGCGTGACGCGGAAGATCAGCGCCCCGCTCAGGGCGGTCAGCGCGACACCCAGCACCGTCCAGAGGGCGATGACCTTCCATGGGTTTCTCGTCGAGAATCCGGTCAGGGCGCGGATCAAAGTGTTCTCCTGCGTATCGACTTGCGGGTGGACTCGGCACCGGGTTCCCGGCCGGTCTCCAGACGATCACGCGGCACCCCCCGGATTCGTCCGGGCACAGGATGAACGGAAGCGGGGCCCCAGGGTCCGGCAGCCGTCCGGGACCAGGACCGTGGTCCCGGTCCCGGACCCGCCTCAAGGGCCCCGTCGCGGCCGGTCGGCCGGTGCCAGAATGGGTCGATCACCACAGCCCGGCCGCGCCGCACCGGTCCGGCGGGCCACGAGCAGGGAGACGCACAGATGCGCCGGCGCCGACACCCCGAGCAGCCGATCTCCGGCGGGCCGCCGGCCTCCGACAGGCTGCCGGGCGCCGACAGGCCGAAGGGCGGCGACGCGTTGCCGTGGACGCGTGACGACGCGCTGGTCGCCGTCGCCGCGGCCGCCCTGGACCTGGTCGGCTACTCGCTCAGCAGCGTGAGTGGCGACGGTGGGCCCGGAGGCGGCGGTGCCACGGCGCTCGGCGTCGTCCTCATCGTGCTGCCGGCCCTGCCGCTGCTCTTCCGGCGCAGCCACCCGGTGTCGGCACTCGCGGCCGTACTGGCCCTGGGCGCGGCGGAGAACCTCTCCGCACCGCCGTCGACCCACTTCGGCTTCGCCCTCTCGGTGGCCCTGTACTCGGTGGCCAGGGTCCGCACCGCCCCGGTGACGGCGCTGATGTCCGGCGCGACGGCGGTGGTGACACTGCTGAACCAGAGCCACGGGCGGCTCCCCACGGGGGCGAACGTCCTCTCCGCCGTCCTCGCGGTCGCGGTCGTGGTCGGCACGGCCGTCGTGGTCAACCGCTGGCAGCAGCAGGTGGCGGCCCATCGCAGGCTGCTCGCCGACCGTGCGGTGGCCGAGGAACGACGCCGCATCGCACGGGAGTTGCACGACATCGTGGCCCACCACATCACCACCATGCAGCTGATGGCCGGCGGCGCCCGGGCCAACCTCGGGGGCGACACCGAGGTGGTCCGCGACGCCCTGGTGACCCTCGAGTCCTCCGGGCGGATGGCCCTGCGCGAGATGCGCCAACTCCTCGACGTCCTGCGGGCCGACGAGGAGCCCGAGACCGTGCCGAGCCCGCCCCAGCCCGGCACCGACGACCTCGACCGCATCGTCGACGAGTCCCGGCTGGCCGGCCTGCCGACCGAGTTCGAGGTCAGCGGCCGCCCGCGACCGCTGCCCCCGACGGTGGGCCTGACCGTCTTCCGGATCGTCCAGGAGTCCCTCACCAACACCCGCAAGCACGCCGGCCCGGCCAGTGCCCACGTCCGGCTGACGTACCGTCCGGACCGGGTCACCGTCGAGGTGCGCGACGACGGCGCGGGCACCGGGACGGGCCCGGCCGGGGCCGCGGGCGGAGCCACCGCCGGGGCGGCGGCCCGGACCGGGCACGGCCTGATCGGCATGCGCGAACGCGTCACGCTGCACGGCGGCACGCTGGAGACCGGCGGGCTCGCCACCGGCGGCTACCGGGTGGCCGCCAGCCTGCCGCTGGCCCCGGGCGAGGCGGAGGAGGCGCTCCGCTGATCCCGGCCCTCACTCCTCGCGGTGGACGTCCACCAGCACCTTGCCGATGGTCTCCCGCGCGGCCATCGCCCGGTGCGCCCCGGCCACCCCGGACAGCGGGACGGTCCGGTCGATCCGCGCCACCACCCGCTTCTCGGCGGCGAGCCGGAACAGGTGGTCGGCGACGCCCTCGAACAGTGCCCGGTCCGTCAGCACGTGCTTGAGCCAGAAGCCCTGGGCGCCCGCCGAGCGCTCGGTCAGCTCGCCCATCGTGAAGGCGTCCTCCACCCCGCCGCGCGCCCCGACCGACACCAGCCGCCCGAAGGGCGCCAGTCCGGCCAGCCCGGCGCGCAGCACCGGGCCGCCGACCGAGTCGAGGAACAGGTCCAGCCCGCCCGACTCCGCGAGCCGCCCGGCCAGGTCGGGGTCGGCCGGGTCGAGCACGGTGTCGGCGCCCAGCGAGAGCAGGTACTCCCGCTTCTCCGGGGTGGAGGACAGGGCGACCACCCGGCTCGCGCCCAGCTCCCTGGCCAGCTGCACCGCCAGGTGCCCGACCCCGCCGGCGGCCGCGCTCACCCCGACGGCGTCGCCCGGCCGCAGCCGCCCCGCCAGGGTCAGCGCGCCGTAGGCCGTCGCCCCCTGCTCCAGCAGCCCCAGCGCCTGCTCGTCGTCCACGCCGTCCGGCACCTCCACCGTGTGCGCCGCCTCGGGCGCGGCCACGTGGGCGTACCCGCCGCCGGTGCGCAGCAGCGCGACGACCCTCCGGCCGTCCTCACGGCGCCGCCCGACCACGTCGACGCCGAGCACCGCCGGCAGCGGGAACCTGAGGTACTCGCCGGTGCGGCACTCCAGGTCGGCGTAGTTGAGCCCGGCCAGGGTGACGTCGACCAGCACCCGGCCCGGGCCGGCCTCCGGTTCCGGCACCGTCTCGACGCTCAGCTCCTCCGGGCCGCCGTAGCGGTGGATCAGCGCGGCGCGCATCATTCCGTTCTCCTCCAGGTCGGGACTCATCCGGCGAACAGCGCGAGCAGGGCGCCCTCCAGGGCGCGGGCGGCCTCCGGGCCCTCGGCGACCGCGCAGTACATCACCGAGCCGTCGGCGGGCCCGAAGTCGGAGCTGAACAGCACGCCGGTGCCGCTCTCCCGGTCGAAGGCCAGCCCGGCCGCGCCGATCGCCGCCACCGCCTCGGCGAAGGACGGCACCTTGAGGCCGGCCAGCTCCAGGAGGTGGCGCGAGCCGCGGTGCTCGGGGCGCAGCAGGCGGCCGGCGTAGGCGTGGTGCAGGTGGCTGGAGCCGGTGAGCCGGGCGTTGGTCTCGTGGAAGTAGATCTCGCCCTCGGGGGTCAGCACGGCATCCGCGCTGACCGTGCCCCGGTAGCCGATCACCCGCAGCGCCTCGCACAGCCGGGCGGCCTCGCGGACGAGTTCGTCCCGCGCTCCGGCGTCCGGGGTGACCGGCGGGGTGATCTCCCCGACCACCACCGGCCGCATGACCATCTCGCCGCAGCCGGAGAGCACGGCGCCCGTGTCCCCGATGACGAACTCGGCGTACAGCGGCGCCGAGTCGGCGAAGTACCGCTCCACCACGACCCGCTGGCCGCGTCCGCCGGTCAGCCAGGTCCACCGCTCGGCCACGTACGCGGCCACCGCCGCCCGGTCCGGCAGCGGCACCACCCGCTCGGCGCCGACCGGCTCCACCTTCTCGTCCCGGGCGAGGATCTCGTTGCCGAGGCCGCCCGCCTGGTACTCGACCTTCACCATCACGCTGTGCCCCCGCGCCAGCAGGTCCTCGATCGCGGCCTCGACCTCCGCGGGCGAGCCGGCCACCCGCCCGGGCGGGATCGGCACCCCGGCGCCGGCGGCCAGCGCCCGGAACCCGGCCTTGCTGTTGACCAGGGCGTTGCCGCCCTGCGCGGCGAAGGTCCGGCCGGGCATGGCGTGCGCGATCCCGAGCGCGTCCGCCAGCTCGGCCACCGCGCCGTTCGGCGAGACGGCCAGCACCTCGTCGACGGCGCGCCCGTCCAGCGCGCGGCGCAGCTCGGCGCGGAAGCCCGGGTCGGCCAGCCGGTCGGCGGTGAGCACCTGGTCGCCGTGGGCGCCGGGCGGCGGCACCACGAAGGCCAGGCTGTCGGCCCGTACGCCGGTCAGCCCGGTGACGTACGCCAGGTACTCCGGGTCGGGGCCGCAGGGCAGCACCAGGACGTCCCCGTCCTCGGCCCACCAGAGCATCCGCTGCGCCCCGCACCCGGCGAACCGCAGCTCCGCCGGCGGCGTCCCGGCGAGGTCCCCGACCATCTCCTCGGTGCGGTTGTTCGCGATGCAGAGCGTCGTCATCTGGTGAACCCTTCCGGCCTTCGCCGCTGTTGCGGCCCTGGTCCCACGTGCGGCACGGGTGTGGCGTGCGCTACCGGTGTAGCGCACCGGGGTTGTTCTGGTTCGGCGCTCGGTCATTGAACAAAAGGCCGAACAACCGGCGGCCCTCCGGCCCGCGCCGGTCGCCCCCCGGAGCGGGCACCGCCCCAGCAGGGCGCACCGGCCCCAGGAGTACCGTGGGTGTGCTGTTCGACCGTCCCGGTCCGTCCGACCCGACCGGCCCGGCTCCATCCGCAGAGAGGGTACGAACTCCCATGACCACCACCGTCGCCGCCTACGCCGTACCGGCCCCCAAGGCCCCGCTGGAACGTACGACCATCGAGCGCCGCGCGGTCGGCGAGCACGACGTGCTGATCGACATCGCCTTCGCCGGCATCTGCCACTCCGACATCCACCAGGCCCACGAGGGCTGGGGCCGGGCGGTCTTCCCCATGGTGCCCGGGCACGAGATCGCGGGCGTCGTCGCCGAGGTCGGCCCCGGCGTCACCGGCTTCGCGGTCGGCGACCGGGTCGGCGTCGGCTGCATGGTCGACTCCTGCCGCACCTGCGACAACTGCCGGGCCGGCCTGGAGCAGTACTGCGACGAGGGCCCGGTGTGGACGTACAACGCCGTCGGCAAGGACGGCCGGCCCACGTACGGCGGCTACGCCAAGACCGTGGTCGTCGACGAGAACTACGTGGTCCGCGTCCCCGAGGCGCTGCCGCTGGACAAGGCCGCGCCGCTGCTGTGCGCGGGCATCACCACCTACTCCCCGCTGCGGCACTGGAACGCGGGCCCCGGGAAGCGGGTCGCCGTGGTGGGCCTCGGCGGGCTCGGCCACATGGGCGTGCAGATAGCCCACGCGCTCGGCGCCGAGGTCACCGTGCTGTCCCAGTCGCTGCGCAAGAAGGACGACGGCCTGCGGCTGGGCGCCGACCACTACTTCGCCACCAGCGACCCGGCGACCTTCCAGAGCCTCGCGGGCACCTTCGACCTCATCCTCAACACCGTCTCCGCGCCGATCGACTTCGCCGCCTACTTCTCCCTGCTGCGCACCGACGGGGCGATGGTCAACGTCGGCCTCCCGGAGGAGCCGCTGGAGGTCGACATCCGGGCGCTGGGCGGCCGGCGCCGCAGCATGAGCTCCTCGGGCATCGGCGGCATCGCCGAGACCCAGGAGATGCTGGACTTCTGCGCCGAGCACGGCGTGGCGGCCGAGATCGAGCTGATCGGCGCCGAGAGGATCAACGAGGCGTACGAGCGGGTCCTCTCCAGCGACGTCCGCTACCGCTTCGTCATCGACACCGCCACCATCTGACGACCGGCCGGGCCGGTCCGGACCCCTTCGGAGGGGCCGTGCGACCGATCCCGGCCACCGGGGCCGCCGGCCGCGTCGTCCGGCGGCACGCCGACCGCTTCACCGGCTGACGACGGCCACCCGCCGCCCCGGCCCCCGGGGGCCGGCGTCCGCACAGCC